>JBOHCO010000592.1:0-11640 GCA_050698895.1 Streptosporangiaceae bacterium | reverse complement strand
GGCCAGCGCCGCGCCGGACTGGCCCGCGAGCGTCGCCGTGACGCAGACCACCGCGGCCACCGCACCGCCGCCGTGCCACCACCGTCGTCGCATGTCCATTCCGTGCCCCTCTCCGGGTAAGTCCGCGCTTAGTGCCGTGAGCCGGCGTGCCGTGAGCCGGCCGCCGCCAGCGCGGCGTCGATGCCTGCCCGCGGGCTGCCGATGCCGGTGACCTGGTCGTAGCCGGGGCCGGCCAGGCAGCCGACCGGGCAGAACCCGTTGGCCGGCCCGGCCGTGATGTCGGCGATCGCGGCTGAGGGCAGGCCGTAGAGGGCGCGCTGGGCCCCGAAGCCGGCCGCGGTGAGCGGGGCGGCTCCGGCCGCCGCGCGCAACTGGTCGGCGTCAGCCAGGATCGCGGACCACGACGGCGCGCCGAGGCTGGTCCCGCCGACCTGCCACCAGCCGGTCTCGCCCTGGTAGGGCAGGCTGTCGTAGACCGCCACGCCGGTCTCGGGGTCGGCGTCGTAGGAGACGTCAGGGAACTCCCGGCGGTCGCCGCTGACGACCGGCCGCTGGCTGGGCGGGATCTGCTCGAACCAGCTCGTGCCGCCGCCGCTGTCGGACCAGGCCAGCTCGGAGGCGACCGAGCCGCCGGGGGCGAGCGTCAGGCTGGTTCCGCCGACGGCGATCGCATAGCGGCTGGCCGCCGGGTAAATGCCGGGATGCCCGTTGTCGCCGCTGGCGGCCACGCACACGCTGCCGCTGACCTCGCAGTACCGGTCGTAGAAGGTCTCGTCGGAGAACTCCCCGCCGCCCCAGCTGAGGCTGACCGCCGCCGGGTGCGCGGCGGCCGCCACCTTGACCGCACGGAACATGGCGCCGAAGCTCGCGCCGCTGGATTCCACCAGCATGATCCGGGCCCGCGGCGCGATCGCGTGGGCCCACTCCACGTCCAGCGATGTCTCCAGGTCCCAGTCGCCGTTCGTGCTGGCCGGGCCCTCGGGCCGGGTCACGTCCAGGGTGAAGCAGTCGCCGGCCTTGCCGCCGGCCCCGCAGACTCCGGGCAGCCCGAACTGCTGGCTGAACTTCTGCGCGTCGGCGGCGATCTTCGGGTCACCGTAGGCGTCGACGATGGCGATGGTCTGGCCGCTGCCCTGGCCGGAGAGGCCGAGGTAGGACCGGATCAGCGCCGGCGCGTAGCCGGGCGGCGCCGAGGAGCCCGCCGCGTGCCTGGCCGGCACGGCCAGCGGCTGGCTGATTCCCGACCGGGCCGGTTCCGGGCTGGCGAAGCCCGTCGCGCCGGCCAGGCCGGGCGTGCCCGTCGTCGCCGTGATGGCCGGATGACGGGGCGCCCGCGCCGCGGCCGCTGCGGCCCCGGTACCGGTCAGGGCCAGCACGGCCACGCCATGCGGCTGGGTGTCCTGGTACCCGTACGGGTTGGCGCCGGACTCGTTGCCGACCACGCGGTACGCGATCGAGTCCACGGGCAGGGTCACGACCTGCGAGCGCCGGTTACCCGTGAAGTCGCCGGCCACCAGCGTCCCGGCGCTGTAGGTGTTGTCACCGGCCAGCGGGGCGGCCGACGGGTCGGTCAGGGCCCTGGTCCCGTACGCGGTCACCCCGTCATAGGCGACCAGCAGCGCCGAGCTGCCGCCTGCCGTGCTGGCCACCGCCATCGACATACCGCTCAGCAGGGTGGACTCAGCTCCGCCGCCCGGCTTGATCACCACCGAGCCCAGCTGGGAGACGGCGACCAGCCCGATGCGCGGCACGGCCAGGAAGGCCGTGTGGTCGTCGAGATCGTCGGCGGTGTCGGAGTACAGCAGCGCGCCGGTCCGGATGTCGCGGACATCCACCCGGCCGCTGCCGCTGGTCTGCCACGTGAAGGCGACGCCGTGACCCCCGGCCCCCGCGATGTCCGGGCTGGCGATCACGCCATTCCACAGCTGGCCGCGCAGGACGGTCCGGCCGGGCTGATGACTCCACTTCACCGCGCCGGTCGCGGCGCTCACGCCGACGGCGGCCAGATGACTCGCGGCGGCGTCTTCCGGACTCTCCGCGCTGCTGTATTCGGCAGCAACGATCCCGTCGGCGACGGCGGCGTTGGAGAAGAACGCGCCCGACGGGGCCTGGTCCCGCCACACCACGGTCCCGCGGGCCAGCGAGTAGGCGGTCAGGCTGGTGCCGGGCACCACGGCCACCGGAGTTCCGCGCGCCGTCGCGAGCGTGACCGTCCAGGCATAGCCGGGCACCTTGATCAGGGTCAGCAGCCGCCCGGTGCGGGTGTCGAGGACGGCGACCGCGCTGCTCGCCGCCGCGACCAGCACCGACCGCCCGTCCAGCCGGCCGCGCCGGATCTGGTGCACCGCGCCCGGCAGCATCGTCTGCCACAGCAGCTTCGGATGACCCGAGGTCAGGCTGGGCCCGGCGAAGGCGGACACCTCGCCGTCCTGGTCGCCGGTCACCAGGTCCGTGCTGCTGGCCGACATGACGCCCGCGACGACGGCGCTGAGCTCATCCCCCGGCCCGGCGGCTGTCCCGGCCGACGCCGTGCCGCCGGGGTGGTAAGTCCGCACGAGCTGGCTGCTCGTCACCGCGCGCACCCCGGCCCCGGCCGGGCTCATGGACAGCGGATCCCCGGTGTCCCCGTTCTGCTGCCAGCGCCGCGAGCCATCACTGGCCGACAGCGCGGTCATGGCGTCGACCTGCACCTCCGGCTGCGCGGAGGTCGGGTACAGCGGGTCGCCGACCCACGAGCCGACGAAGATCGATCCCTGCGCCATGACCAGCCCGCCCGGCCTCGGCACGCCGTTCGGGCCCCGGCTCGGCAGCTGCACCGACCAGCGGTCCCGGCCAGTCGCCGGGTTGGTCAGCGTGACCCTCCCGCCGGTCGGCTGGTACTCCAGCACCCCGGCGGGAACGGTGGCGTCCACGGCGGCCACGGCCCAGCCATGCTGGCCGACCGCGAGCGCCAGCGGCAGCGCGCCGGCGCGATGAGCGGTGACCTCGGTCGCGCCGGTCCCGGCGCGCAGGCCGGTGACCGTGTAGCCCACCGATTGCAGGGGATCGCTCAGCTGCACCGCGACCAGCTCGCTGCGCGCGGCGTCGGGAGCGAGCAGGACGGGATAGCCGGCGGTCCTGATGTGCCAGCGCTGGCGGCCCGACCGCGCGTCGAACAGCAGCACGTGACCATGCGGCGGGGCGGGCACGCCGAGGCCGAACGGGGTGTCGCTCCACGCGACGGCCAGGCCGTTGCCGGCGGGCGTCATCGCGAGAATCCGGGACCAGGGCGCGCCGGTCGAGTACCGCCAGCTCCGGTGCGCGGCGAGGCCGCCGCCCGACGGCGTGAAGCTGAGCGCGCTGACGTTGCTGGCCGACCCCCAGGCGCCGATGCCTCCCTGGCGCAGCGGGTCTCCGGTCTCGTCGCCGACGATCAGGCGGCCGCCGGCGATGGCGAGCTGGGTGACGTAGCCCGGCTCCACTTCGTGGAACAGCATCCGGCCGGTCCGCCCGTCCAGCACGCTGACGAAGGTTCCCAGGTGCACGGACGAGCCGGGCACGTTGAAGGGCCACGCGCAGAACTCGCACGACGACTCCCCCAGGAGGCTGGTGCCGACCACCTCGGCGACCGCCACGTCCGGGTGGTGACTGCCGCCCAGGTCGCCGACGGCGTACGGGGTGACGTCATTGACCAGGCCGGCGACCCCGCCGGCGAACTGCAGCGGGTTCACCGGGTTGGTTCCCCAGGGGACCTGCGGGGCGTTGACGTAGGCCGCCGGGTTCTGCCACCGCACGCGCCAGTCCCGGTAGAGGCCGGCCGTGTCACGCTGCCAGAGCGTCCGGCCGTCCGGGCCGACCATGGACAGCGTGCCGAACGAGTGCACCGCCAGGTACCCGCCGCCCGGCATCGCCGCGGTACGCGTGTCTCCGGTGTCCGTCTCGAAGACCTTGCTGGCGCTGATCGACACCGCGCTCGCGGCCGACACCGTGCTCGCGGCCGACACCGTGCTGGCCGCCGGCAGCATCCCGGCGGCCAGGGCGAGCACCGTGGCCGTCACCACGGCCGCACTTCTCCAGCGCATGAGCACTCCTCGGTCCGACAGATCGGTCAATAAAGGCTGTCACTGCGGCGGCCAGAAGTGCTTAAGTGACGTGTGTCGCTTTTGCGGCACTTCGCAAACACGACAGGAGCGGGCCGTGCTGGATGGGATGGGCCTCACTGACGCTGAGGAAGCCGTCTACATCGCACTGGTTGACCTGTCGTCGGCCGGGCAGCGGGAGCTGAGTGCCCGCTGCCCGGGGGCGAGCGTGCCCGCGGCGCTGGCCGGCCTCGAGCGCAAGGGCCTGGTATCGCGGCTGCCTGGCTCGTCCGTCCGGTATGCCCCGTCGCCGCCCGACGTGGCGCTGGAGGTGCTGGCCCGGGCCAGGGAGCAGGAGCTGGCCCGGGCGCGGCTGGCCATCGCGCAGCTCACCAGCCGCTACCGGCTAGCCCGGATCGTGACCCGGCCAGACGAGGTAGTCGAGGTGGTGACCTCCAGGGAGGCCACGCTGCGCCGCTGGGAGCAGCTGCAGCGGTCAGCCCGGCAGCAGGTCCGGTCCTTCGACCGCGCCCCGTACGTGAGCGACCCCGGCCACAACCCGCTGGAACTCGAGATGCTGGCCAGCGGCGTCGCCTACCGATCCGTCTACCATCCGGCCGGCTTCGCGCTGCCCGGCCGGCCCGAGGCGGTGCGCGCGCTGATTGCCGCCGGGGAGCAAGTCCGGGTTACCGAGGACGTGCCGGTGAAGATGTTCATCGCTGATGACCAGACCGGCCTGCTGCCGCTGGAGGTGGCCGGCAGCGCCGAGTCGTGCCTGGTCATCCACGCCTCGTCGCTGCTGGACACGCTCATCGCGTTGTTCGAGCACGTGTGGGACCGAGCCGTCGCGATTCACGGCGATGGCGAGCTGCCGGTCCTGGATGCCGGGCCGTCCGCGGCCGACGCGGCGCTGCTCCCGCTGCTGGCCGCGGGGCTCACCGACGGGGCGATCGCACGGCAGCTCGGCACCCACCCGCGCACGGTGCAGCGCCGGGTGCGCGACCTGCTCGACAAGCTCGGCGCGGCGACCCGGTTCCAGGCCGGCCTGCAGGCCGCCCGCCGCGGCTGGCTGTAGGTTGCTGCGGCGCCCCGCCTAGCCGGGCTCGCGTAGTGGCCAACCCGGACGAAATGGGGTGGAACGGGGTTGCGCCCGGGCCAGCGCACTGGGGCTCGCGGATGAGGTGGCGGCGACCGCAAAGCGGCCGGGCGGCTGGGGGAACTGCTGGCCGGGCGGGTGACCTGGCAGGCGCGGTACACGCGTGGCAGTTCTCGGCGAGCCCGGCCGAGGCCGGCGACCCGGCCGCGGCGAAGCGGCTCGCTGGCTGAGCTGCCCACCGCACAGGGTCCGCCGCAACAAGGTCTGTCGCAACAGGGCCTGTCGCAACAAGGTCCGCCGCACGCGTCATGCCGTGCTACGTTGATCGCGCTAGAGACCCCTTCCGCAACGCCGGACGTGTCTATCGTCGTCATGCGGAAGGAACGGCAATTCATGCCACGTCTTTATGGTCCCGGGCACTTCACCGAGGATCCTTACTCGCAAATCGTCTCGCCCCACGGCATTCCGGTGGACGATCTCGTCTCCGTCCTGCAGAAGGAAATCCGGCGCAGCCGCGTTGACAACGCCGTCCTCGCCGCCTACGAGATGTTCACGACCTCGGCGGATGCTGCTCAGCACCTGTGGCGCCGCCTGCGGATCATCGCGGTTGAGGACGTCGGGATGGGCCTGCCCCTGGGGCCCGTGCTGATCGACGTGCTGCACCGTAACTTCGATGCCGCCCCAGGCGGGGACTGGATGATGGCGTGTCACGCCGTGCGGCTGCTCGCCTCCGCGCCCAAGGACCGCACCAGTTCCGAGCACGCCGACTCGGTCACCGTGAAGGTCGCGCTCGGAGAGGCGCTGGTCGAGGTCCCGGACTACGCCCGCTGCGTGCACACCCGCGCCGGCCAGGAGCTGGGCCGCGGCCTGATGCAGTGGTGGGACAACGGCGCGCAGGTGCGCGACGAACTGCCCTCAGCCGATCACCGCCACCGTGACGAGCTGATGGAGATCCACCGCCGCGACGAGGCCGAGAACGGCACCGCGCCCCGCCCGTCCGGCTGGCTCAGTCGCGATGATCGCGGAGCGACCTGAAGCTCGCGCGCATTTCGTCTGAGAAGAGCTGCGGCTGTTCCCAGCCCGATGCTGAACGCGCCAAGATCAGCCGAGCCGGACCCAAGATCACATTCACCATCCATAACAGCAGCTCGGCCGGGATGCTGTAGTCGAAGCGGGGCGCGCGCAGTGCCCGGGCCCGGCGCAAGTCGGCGGCGTATTCGGCCGCTGGCCGGCCGCGCGCGGCTGTAGAACTGACTGGAGTGATCATCATCTCGTTCGGGAAAGGTGAGCGGGTGCAGGTGGAGGGCGAGGTCGTGAGCAGCAGGGCGGAGCCGGATCGGGACGCGTGGCCGGCCGGGCGGCAGTGCCTGGACGGGACGTGGGAGCTCATCCCCGGCGACCACGAGATCGCCGAGCTCCGCGGCCTGGACGGGGTCCCGATTGAGGTACCCGGGCTGTGGGAAGCACAGGGCCACCTCGGGCTGGACGGCGTCGCCTGGTACCGCCGCTCGGTGGACGTGGAGGATCCCGCCGGCTGGCGGACCCTGCACGTCGGGGCCGTCATGGATGACGCCGAGGTGTACCTGAACGGGCGGCTCATCGGCTCGCACCGGGGCGGGTTCACGCCGTTCGACCTGGACTGCCGGGGCCTGGCCGCGGGAGCCAACGAGATCGCCGTCCGGGTCACCGATCACCCGGCGGGCAGCGCCGCGCACCTGCGCAGCGCGCATGGCAAGCAGGGCTGGAACAACGATGCCTTCCCGTCGCCGCCGAGCCTGTACCTGACCTACGGGGGGATCTGGCAGAGTGTCGGGCTGGAGCGGCACGGCCCGGCCCGGATCACCGACGCCTGGGTGAACGCCGATCCGCAGGACCTGGTCATCGAGGTAATGGTGACGGCGGCCGAGGCCGGCGACGAGGTGACCGTGGCGGCCGAGGTGCTCGGGGAGCGGGCCGAGCTGCCGGTCCCGGCCGGCGGCGGGCCGGTCACGTTCCGGCTGGGGAAGGTGGATGCGCCGCTGTGGTCGCCGGCGTCGCCGGTGCTGCACGATGCCCGGATCCTGGTGTACGCCGGGGGCCGGCGGTCGGACACGCGGCCGCTGCGGTTCGGGCTGCGCACGGTACGGCTGGGGCCGTCGGGCTTCGAGTTGAACGGCGAGCCGTTCCGGATGGCCAGCGCGCTGGTTCAGGGGTTCTCCGCCCGGACCCTTTACGGAGAGCAGTCGCGCGCCGAGGCGGAGGCCGAGGTCCGGGCGGCGCAGGAGATGGGCCTCAACACCGTGCGGCTGCACATCAAGGCGTTCGACCCGGTCTACCTGGACGTCTGCGACGAGCTGGGCATGCTCGTCCACTGCGACATCCCGGTCGCCGAGCCCATCGCACAAGACGAACTCGGGCCGGATGGCCCCGTCACCGAGCAGTGCGTCACCGCCGCCACGGAGCAGGTCCGGCGTGATCGCAGCCACCCGTCCATTGTGCTGTGGTCGGCGATGAATGAGCTCGGGCTGGGGAGCGGGACCACGCGCACCGAGCCGGGTTACGAGGGATTCGCGCGGCGCCTCTACGGCGCCGTGCAGGACGCCGACCCGACCCGCCCGGTGATCGAGAACGACTGGATCGGCCCCGACCCGAAGCACGTGTTCGAGAGCCCGCTGCTGACCGCGCACTGGTACGGCCGGCTCAGTTCCGAGTACCTGGCCGAGCTCACCCTGAAGGCCACGCGCTGGGCCCGGGCCAGCCGGCCGCTGCTGATCAGCGAGTTCGGTGACTGGGGCCTGCCCGATCTCGGCCGGAACGAGGGCCGGCCCTTCTGGGACTACGGGCCCGGCCTGCGCGCCCTGATCGAGTCCGTACCGTGGCCGGGCAGCGTGGCCGAGTTTGTCGCCGGGACGCAGCGCTACCAGGGCCTCTCCGACCGATTCCAGATCGAGCTCATCCGGCAGATCCCCGGCGTCGTCGGCTGGTGCCTGACCGAGCTGACCGACGTCCCGCAGGAGTTCAACGGCCTGCTCGACCTGCTCCGCCGGCCCAAGCAGCCCGCGGTCGAGGAGATCCGGCGCGCGACCCAGGTCGTCTGCCCGATGCTCGTCCGCCCGCACTGGGCAGCCCGGTCCGGCGGCACCATCGAGGCCGATCTCGTCATCGTCAACGACGGTCCCGCCGTCCGCAACGCGGACCTGGTCGTCCGCCTCGGCCGCGCCCGATGGCGGGACCGCGCGGACCTGCCGGCGCATGGCGTCACCACCGCGCGGCCGGTCAGCCTGCCCTGCACGACGCCCGGCACGCTCCCGCTCGAGGTCGAGGTGCGCAGCCGGGACCAGGTCCTGGCCGTGCGCAGGCGCGGCCAGGTCCTGGCCAGCAACTCCTACCCGGTCCGGGTCGTGGCCCATCCGGCACCCGGCCAGGTGCCCGTCGCCGCACTCGGCGAATCGCCGACCGACGAGACGCTGCTCCGCTCCGGAGCAATCATCAGCGCGGTCGGCGACGCGGATCCCAGCCGGGAATTGCTGGTCATCGGCGAGCAGTCCCTCGACGACGAATCCGCCGGCACGGCGACGAGCTGGCTCGGCCGCGGCGGCAACGTCCTGCTGCTGGCGCAGAGCCAGCCCGGGCTGCTGGCCCTGCCGGGATCGCTGCGGCTGGCCAGCCTGGCCACCGCGTGGGGATCCACCCCGTTCATCTTCACGAGTTCTCAGCCCGAGCTGACGTCGCTCCCGCAGGGCTCAGTGCTGGCCAGCGAGCTGCTGTCGACCGCGCCCGAGTATGTCTACACCGACGTCGGGGGCCGGCCGTTCGCGCCGGAGACCGCGGTGGCCGTGCTCAAGCCGCCGCCCCGCGAGCTGATGGCCACGGTGGTCGGCCGCGCTCGCGTTGAGCGGGGGCTGCTGACGGTGTGCCAGCTTCCGCTGGCCAGCGCCGCCCGGGCCGGCGAGCCCCTGGCCGCCGCGCTGCTCGGCGATCTCCTTCGCTGGGCCCGGCCGTCACGCCGCTGAGCGTCGCGGCAGCCTCGGCCCGACGCCGGGAGGGCTCGTGACCGCGTTCGCGCGATGACTTTCGCGGTGGTCGCGCGTCTAGCCTGGGAGACGCTGACAGCCAGGATGTTCGCTGGACAACGAAGGGGGTTGCCTCATGGAGATCACTAACCTGGGTCAGGCGGATGGGCTGCCGCCGGTGGACTGGGCCGCGGTGGCGGAGAAGCTCGATGCGGGGTCGGCGCCGGCTCCGGACGCACTGAACTCCCGCACGACCTGGCTGTCCACCATCAACCAGGACGGCAGCCCGCATGTGACTGCGGTCGGTGCCCTGTGGCGAGAGGGCACCTTCTGGTTCCAGACGGGCGCGGGCACGCGGAAGGGCCGCAATGTCGCCCGCGACCCCCGGTGCTCGATCGCGGTGTCGGTCCGCGGCGCGGACGTCGTTATCGAGGGTGATGCTGTGCGGGTGACCGAGCCGGCCGCCCTGGCGCGCATTGCGAAGGCGTGGGCGGACGGCGGCTGGCCCGCCGAGCCCGACGACAGCGGGCCGGGCATCACGGCCCCGTTCAACGCCCCGTCGCAGGGACCACCGCCGTGGAACGTGTACCGCATCACGCCACGCTCGGCGATCGTGACCCTGGCGGCGGAACCGGGCGGCCTGACTCGCTTCCGGTTCTGACGCTGCTGATCGGCTGCGCCGACGGTCGTTAGCCGCAGGAACCGCCCGGTTACTGGTTCATCTGCTCGGACACCGCCCAGAGCCGTTCCGCGGCTTCGGGGTCGAGCGCATAGGCAGCGACCCCGGCGGCGTCGGTCCCGGCCGCGGTCGGGTCGTCCGGGGTGTCTTCCTGGCAGTTCTCGAAATACCGGCCGACCACGCCGCTGAGCCGGGGCGAGGTAGCCACGTAGACGCTGGTGGCCGCGCCCTGGGCGAGCGTCTTGAAGGTGTACCGCCCGGACGAGCGGAGCGCGTCGAGTTCCGCCGGGTCGTAGTAGCGGGCCAGGTTAGAGTCGGCGATGGCCCCCGGGTGCAGGGCGTTGACCTCGATCCCGTCACTGCCCCAGTGCCGGGCAGCGGCGACGGCGAACAGCACGTTCGCGGTCTTGGACTGGGCGTAGGCCAGCGCCGGGTCGTACGGGCGGGCACGGAAGTCGATGTCGTCGAAGATGACCGGGGAGTTCAGGTGGGCCCGGGAGCTGACCGAGACCACCCTGGCGCCGCCCGCGGCCCGGAGCGCGGGCAGCAGCCCCAGGGCAAGGCGGAAGTGGCCGAGGTGGTTGGTCGCGAACTGCAGCTCATGTCCTTCCGGGCTGCGGCGCAGCTCGGGGACGGCCATAACCCCGGCGTTGTTGACCAGGATGTGCAGCGGGCCGGCCAGGTCGCGGATCAGCTGGTCGACGGAGCCGCGGTCGAGGAGGTCGAGCCGGGCCACCGAGACGGCGGGGTTTCCGGTCGTGGCCCGGATGTCGGCGGCGGTCCGCTCCGCGGCGGCGAGGTCGCGGGCGGCGATGACCGTCTCGGCGCCCGCCGAGGCCAGGGCGCGGGCCGTTTCGACTCCGATGCCGCTGGCCGCCCCGGTGACCAGGGCCCTGCGGTCGCGCAAGTCGATGCCGGCGATCACCTCGGCCGCGGTGGACTCGAAGCCGAACGGGACGGTGACGCGGGTGGTGATCATGCGTTGTCCTTTGGGTTCATGCGGCGGATGATCGGGGCGAGTTCCTCAGCGACGGCAGCCGCCTTGTCCAGGTCGCCTGCCTCGCGGGCGCTCCAGTATCGGACCTTGAGATCCAGATACCGACGGCGCAGCTCGAGTCCGGCCACCTCATCGGCCAGCCGGCGCGCATGGGCCTCGAATAGCTCCCGCTGCTCGCCGGCCGCCTCGTCGCCCCGGCGGGCGCTGGCCAGGTAGGCGCGCATGTCTTCGATGCTCAGCCCGACGGCGCGCAAGTTGCCCAGGGTTTCGAGGGTTGCGACGTCCTCGGGGAGGTAGCGCCGGTGCCCGCTTGAGGCGTCGCGCTGCACCCGGTTGACCAGGCCGATTCGCTCCCAGTAGCGCAGCGTGCTCTCCGGCAGGCCGCACCGGGCCGCAGCCTCGGCGATCGTCATCCAGTCCTCGTCCACACGGTCAGTATCGGAAACCTGAAGCACTTCAAGTCAAGCTCCGCGCCGGCCGGGTGAAGCGGCTCCGGCGACGGCGGCGGTGACACTAACGCGCTGGCATGCTGGTGTGGTGACGGGTCGATCGTGGCCGGCGGGACTGCTCAGCGAGGGAGAGCTGGAGCGGTCTGCGGTGGTGGCTAACTGCGCGATGAACCGGGAGCGGCAGCTGGCCGGAGTGAACAGCTACGCCCGGGAGCTGGGCTTTGATCCGCTGGCGTTCCTGACGTGCTGATCGGCGTCGACCTGGCCGGCTTCTTCGACCCGATCCCGCCGTCGGCCGCTGTGCGGCTGATCACCGCGTCCGCGGTGACCTGGGCACCGGACCGGGCCTTTGACCTGATCACCTGCGTC
>JBOHCO010000591.1:0-5851 GCA_050698895.1 Streptosporangiaceae bacterium | reverse complement strand
GCGGCCAGGGCGGCGCCGGGCCGGCCGGATCTGGCTGCCATGCCTGTCACTATGCCGTGCCGTGCGCCGTGGCGGCAGCGACCGGCCCGGCCGGGATCCGTGTCGGCCGGTAATGTCGGATCCATGGAGCCGGCGGCGGCGTGGGTGGTGGCCGGGCCGCCGGGGGCGGGCAAGAGCACGGTCGCGGCCCTGCTGCTGGCGGCGCTGCGCCCGGTGCCGGCGCTGCTGGACAAGGACACGATGTACGGGCCGTTCGTGGCGGCCACCCTGGCCGCGGCCGGGCGGCCGGCCGGCGAGCGCGAGGGCCCGTGGTACGACGAGCAGGTCAAGGCGCACGAGTACGGCGGGATGACCGCCACGGCGCGGGAGATCCGCGGGCACGGCTGCCCGGTGCTGCTCTCGGCCCCGTTCACCGGGCAGATCCACGACGCCGGCGCCTGGCGGGCCTGGGTCGCCGAGCTGGGCGGCGAGCCGGCGCGGCTGGTCTGGGTCCGGTCCGACGCGGCCACCCTCAGCCGGCGGCTGGCCGCGCGCGGCTCGGGCCGGGACACGGCCAAGCTGGCCGACTTCGCGGGGTTCACGGCCAGCATGCGGCTGGGCACCGAGCCGGCCGCCCCGCACGCCACCATCGACAACCGCGGGTCCGCTTCCGAGCCGCTGGCCGCCCAGGTCGCCGCGCTGCTTCAGCGCCTGGCTGACTAACACCGGACAGTCCGGCTTAACCGCCTCCAGGCCGCGCAGACCGCTTCCCATCAACCCCGTCAGTCACAGCAGAGGCACCTGCCCCAAGCCAGCTCCATGATCGGCTGACGCAGGCCACAGCGGCCACCGGGGGTGGCGGGTGAGCATCAGGCGGACGCATGTGACGCCCGGGAGCGGGCCTGGCGGAATGCGGCCATCTGCCGGGCCGCGCTCCAGGTGTCCGGGCTGGCGCGGCGGTGCCCGGCCGCCATCCCGGCTGCCATCCCGGCCGCCATCCAGGCCGTCATCCAGGCTGCCATCCAGGCCGTCATCCCAGCCGCTGTCTCAGCCGTTGTCGCTCGATCGGGCCGGTCACGGGCCGGGCGGCGGGGGGCGGGCTGGATACGATCGTCTGAGTTGCTGCCTGAACGCCGAGGTGCCATGACCTGCGACCAGCCCGCCATCGCCGGTTCGTGGCTGGCCAGAAGGCTGTTCCCGGTGCTGGCCACGGCCGGGCTGCTGATCGTGGGGATGGCGTCCACCATCTGGTGGGGGCCGGCCCTGGTCGGCAAGACGGGCTGGTCGCTGCCGCACGACCTGTGGGCCACCATGATCGCGGCCCAGCGGCTGGCCCGCGGTGACCTGGCCGGCCTGTACACCTCCCCCACCGGGCTGGTCTCGCTGCCCGGCGCGGCCGTGATCATGGTTCCGGTGGTGCTGGTGGCCGAGGCGGCCGGGCTCTCGCTGCGGGCGCCCGGCCCGCACCACGCCCACCCGGGCACCTGGCTGCTGGCCGGGCCCTATGCCATCGTGCTGGCGGCGTCGGCGCTGTTCGCCGCCGACGCGCTGGCCGAGCACCTGGGCGTGTCCCGGCCCCGGCGGGCCCTGCTGGCCGGGGCGGGCGCGGTCGGGGTCTGGAGCGTCTCGGCCCGCTGGGGGCACCCCGAGGACGCGGTGGCGGTGGCGCTGCTGCTGTCCGGCGTGCTGGCCCTGGCCAGGGACCGGGCCGGCCGGGCGGCCTGGCTGACCGGGGCGGCGATCGCGGTCCAGCCGCTGGTGGTGCTGGCCGTGCCGGTGCTGCTGGCGGTGCTCCCGGTGCGGCGCTGGCCGGGCTTCGCGGCCCGGGCCGCGGCACCGGGCGCGGTGCTGCTGGCCGCCGCGGCCGCGGCCAACTGGAGCGCCACGACCCGCGCGGTGCTCCGCCAGCCCAACTGGCCGGCCGTGGATCACCCCACGCCGTGGACCCCGCTGGCCCCGGCCCTGGCCCACCACGCAGTGGCCGCCGGGCCGGTCCGCTGGCTGGCCGTCCTGGCCGCCTGCGGCTGCGGGCTGGCGGTCCGGCGGGCCAGGGGCGCCCCGGACCGCCCGGGGTGGTGGACGGCGCAGGAGCTGCGCGGGCTGCTGTGGTGGCTGGCGGTGGCCCTGGCCCTGCGCTCGGTGTTCGAGCCGGTCATGGTGGCCTACTACCCGTGGCCCGCGCTGGCGCTGGCGCTGATCGCGGCCACGGGCAGCTGGCGGCGGCTGATCGCCACGTCGGTCGCCGCGGCGGCGGTCACCGGCCTGGCCCAGGGCCAGTGGCGGGGCCTGTGGACCTGGTGGGCCCCGGTCATCGCGCTGCTGGCCCTCACGCTGGCCCTGGCCCGGGTGCCGCGGCCGCGTCCGGCCAGGGGGCCGGGACCCGGCGAGCGCCCGCGCGAGATGATGATCACGCGCTAGCCGGCGGGCCCGATGCCCGGCGCCTCGCAGAGCGCCCCCGAGAGCAGGGAGCTGATGCCATGCTGTCCGACCTGACGCTGCCCGAACTGCGCGAGTACCGGCCCGAGGTGGCCGAGCCCGCGGACTTCGACGAGTTCTGGGCCAGCGAGCTGGCCACGGCGCGGGCCCGGGCCGCCGAGCCGCTGTTCGCCGCGGCCGACGCCGGGATCCGGCACGCCGAGGTGTTCGACGTGACGTTCCCCGGCTACGGCGGGGAGTCGGTCCGGGCCTGGCTGCTGGTCCCCCGCCAGCTCGCGCCGCAGCCCGCGCTGGTGGTCGAGTACATCGGCTACGGCGGCGGCCGGGGCAACCCGTTCAACTGGCTGACCTGGAGCTGCGCCGGGCACCTGCACATGATCATGGACACCCGCGGCCAGGGCAGCTCGTGGCGGGCCTCCGACACCCCTGACCCGGGCGACTCCGGGGCGCCCAGCACGCCGGGGTTCATGACCCGCGGCATCGCCGACCCGCGCGGCTACTACTACACGCGGCTGTTCATCGACGCGGCCAGGGCCACGGACGCGGCCCGCCGCCACCCGGCCGCCGCGGGCCTGCCGCTGGTCACCACCGGGTCCAGCCAGGGCGGCGGGCTGTCCATCGCCGCCGCCCACCTGGGCGACGGGGTGGCCGCCTGCCTGCCGGACGTGCCGTTCCTGGCCCACCCGCGGCGGGCGGTGGACGTCATCGACACCCGGCCGTACTCCGAGCTGGCCGAGTACTGCCGGGTCCACGCGGGCCAGGTCGACCAGGTGTTCGCCACGCTGTCCTACATCGACGTGGTC
This sequence comes from Streptosporangiaceae bacterium, assembly GCA_050698895.1. Taxonomy (GTDB): domain Bacteria; phylum Actinomycetota; class Actinomycetes; order Streptosporangiales; family Streptosporangiaceae; genus DASUBV01. The sequence continues at coordinate 2,633 of JBOHCO010000591.1, read as the reverse complement.
AACCACGGCAAGCGCGCGACGGCGCCCGCGCTGTTCTCGGCCGGGCTGGCCGACACGATCACCCCGCCGTCCACGATCTTCGCGGCCTTCAACCACTACGCCGGGCCCAAGGACATCTCGGTGTTCCCGTTCAGCGGGCACGAGGGCGGTGAGACCACGCACTTCCTGGCCCAGCTGGACTTCGTGACCCGGCTGGTCGCCGGCGGCGCGGCCGGGCAGCCCGGGGCCGCGGCTGGCTAGCTGCGCAGCAGGATCGCCTCGACGACGTCCGACTTGGCGCCGGTGTACTGCTGCGTGTAGGTCCAGTCCCGCGCGGCCAGTTCGCGCTTGGTCCGCTCGTACAGCGCTCAGTCGGCCGGATCGGCCCGGAGGTGATCCCGGAACCGCAGGTTCCGGTCGGTCTCCGGGCTGTCCGGCGGGTGCGCGTGCAGGTTGATGTCGGTGTCGGGGCCCTTGAGCAGCCGGTGCTCGGGCCAGCCTGGCTCGCGGATGGTCAGCCGGTACCCGGCCTGCTCCGGCGGCGCGACGCAGGCATCCTCGTCGGCCGGGTCGGCCACGATCAGCAGGATAGCGGGATGTCGATGACCGGCGTGGCGGCCAGGCCGCGCGCAGCTCGCGCTCGTGCTCGGGGGCGGCAATCAGACGGCCAGGCCGCGCAGGATCGTGTCCACGCCGTCGGCGTAGGTGGCCGCCGGGTCGGGCGTCAGGACCAGGCCCTTGAGCTCCAGGGCCACCGCGCCGTGCACGGCGCTCCAGATCTGCTGGGCGACCTCGCGCGGCTGCCCGGCGGCGATCCGGCCCGCGGCGGCCGTGATGGCCACGTTGTCGGCCAGCGCGTCGAACGCCGCCGCCGCGTGCGCGGCCACCTCGGCCGAGCCGGACTGCTCGACCAGGGCCGTCTCGAACATGATCGCGTAGAAGTGCCGGTTCTCCAGCGCGAACCGGCGGTACCGCAGCCCGCAGGCCCGCAGCCGCTCCAGCAGGTCCGCCTCGTCGCCGCCCGCGATCGAGGCGCGCAGCCGGTCGAACCCGATGATCAGCAGGGCGTCGACAAGCCCGTCCTTGCCGCCGAACCGGTTGTACACGCCCATGGGGGCGATGCCGGCCTGCGCGGCCACGGCCCGGACGGTCAGCCCGCCCGGCCCCTCCCGGACCAGGACCTGCTCGGCGGCGCTGATCAGCTCCCGCTCGACGTCACTGCTCGGGGTGCGCGCCCGCCGCCCGGGCGCGGCGCCCGCCGTGCTGATGCCGGCCGTGCTCATGCCCTCCGTGCTCATGCCGCCCATCCTCTCGCCGCGCCGCCCGCTTGACAACTATAGAACGTCGTTACATAGTAATAGTACGTCGTTCTACAGGAGGCTCTGATGACTGCCGCGATCCCCCCCGGTTCCCCGATGGCCGGGACCGACCGCAGGCGCTGGTGGATCCTGGCCGTGCTCTGCCTCAGCGTGCTGCTCGTCGTGGTGGATAACACGATCGTCAACGTGGCCCTGCCGACCATCAGCCGCCGGCTCTCGGCCTCGACCCAGGACCTGCAGTGGATCGTGGACGCCTACACCCTGGTCTTCGCCGGGCTGCTGCTGGTCGGCGGGAACCTGGGTGACCGGATCGGCCGGCGCCGCGCGCTGCAGGCCGGGCTGGTGCTGTTCGCGCTGACCTCCATCGGGGCCGCGCTGTCCCGCAGCACCGGCGAGCTGATCGCCGGCCGGGCGGCCATGGGCGTCGCCGCGGCCCTCATCTACCCGGCCACGCTGGCCATCCTGTCCAGCACGTTCACCGTGGCCAGGGAGCGCGCCACCGCCATCGGCATCTGGTCGGGCGTGTCCGGGCTGGCCGTGGCCATCGGCCCGGTGTCCGGCGGCGTGCTGCTGCGGCACTTCGCCTGGAGCTCGGTGTTCTACGTCAACGTGCCGATCGTCCTGATCGCCCTGGCCGCGGGCTGGCGGCTGCTGCCCGAGTCGCGCGACCCGAAGGCGGGCCGGTTCGACCCGCTGGGCGCGGTGCTGTCCGTGGCCGGGATAGGCCTGCTGGTCTGGACGATCATCGAGGCGCCCCGGCACGGCTGGGGCTCGGCCGCCACCATCGCCGGGTTCGCCGGGTCGCTGGCCATCCTGGCCCTGTTCGCCCTGTCCCAGGCGCGCCGCCCCGACCCCATGCTGGACGTGCGGCTGTTCCGCAACCCGCGGTTCACCGCGGCCAGCGGCGCCATCGCGCTGGCGTTCTTCGGCCTGTTCGGGTTCATCTTCCTGATCACCCAGTACTTCCAGATCGTCCGCGGCTATGACCCGCTCAGGGCGGGCGTGGCCACCGTGCCGTTCGCCCTCGTCACCGGCGCGTTCTCGCCCGTCGCCATCATGGCGATGAAGCGGGCCGGGACCAAGATCGTCGTGACCGCCGGGCTGCTGCTGATGAGCGCCGGGTTCGTGGTCGCCTCCGGCACCCACGTGGACTCGGCCTACTGGGGCCGGATCATCGTGTCGATGACCCTGATGGCGGCGGGCCTGGCCCTGACGGCCAGCCCGGCCACCGAGGCGATCATGGGCGCGCTGCCCCGCAGCAAGGCGGGCGCCGGCTCGGCCGTCAACGACACCACCCGCGAGGTCGGCGGCACCCTGGGCGTGGCCATCGTGGGC
>JBOHCO010000590.1:0-4047 GCA_050698895.1 Streptosporangiaceae bacterium | reverse complement strand
GCCGAGCGGGAGCCGTTCGACCGCGAGCTGCTCGACGAGCTGCTCAACCTCAGCGTGGCCGGCTGCGCCGAGCTGGCCGTCCTGCAGCGCGCGGCCCTGGCCTCGTGACGCCGCCGAGGCTGGTCCTGGCCACGGGCAACCAGGCCAAGCTCAAGGAGCTGACCAGGATCCTGGAGGCCGGGCACGTCGACGTGGAGCTGGTCAGCCAGGCGAGCTTCCCCGATGCTCCGGACGTCCGCGAGACCGGGGCCACGTTCGCGGAGAACGCGCTGCTCAAGGCGAGGGCCATCGCCACGTTCACCGGGCTGCCCGCGGTGGCCGACGACTCGGGCCTGTGCGTGGACGCGCTCAACGGCATGCCCGGCGTGCTGTCGGCGCGCTGGTCCGGCCGGCATGGCGACGACGGGGCCAACCTGAGGCTGGTCCTGGGTCAGCTCGCCGACGTGCCCGAGGAGCGGCGCGGGGCGCACTTCGCGTGCACCGCCGCGCTCGTGCTCCCCTCGGGCCGGGAGCACCTGACCGAGGGGATCGTTGAGGGCCGGCTGATCCACGAGCCGCGCGGCCAGAACGGCTTCGGCTATGACCCCATCTTCGTGCCGGACTCGGCGGAGCTGACCACGGCCGAGATGAGCGCGCCGGACAAGGACCGGATCAGCCACCGGGGCAGGGCCCTGCGGGCCATCGCCCCGGTCATCGCCGCGACGGTAGCGGCCGGCTAGTCACCGGCCGGCAGGCTAGCCGCCGGCCGCTGAGCTAGTCACAGGCCGCTGGTCGAGCTGATGCTGCGGACCTGGCTGGCGGGCGGCACGGTGATGTGCACCGGCTGGTTGATCGCCGTGTACACGATCGTCGTGGTGACCTTCTGCCCGGACACCGACTCCACCTCGGTGACCTTGCGGATCAGGTGCTGGGCGTCGATCCAGTAGCTGACCTGGAGGCGGCCCTGGATCTTGCTCAGCATCGGGGTCAGCAGCTTGCGCAGCCCGGCGGACAGGTGCGGCAGCACGGCCGACGGCGTGATCGTGCCGGCGTAGCGCGTGGTCGGCACGCCCCCCACCACCGCGTGGCCGGCCTCGTGCACGCCGGATACCACCTCGGCCAGCTTGGCCTGGGTGGCCAGGTTGCCCGAGCTGGCCTGCTGCAGCAGCTGGTGGATGACCGAGCTGGCCCCGGCGCCCGAGGACGACAGCTTGATCCACGGCTTGCCGCTCTTGGCCAGCGAGCTGATCTTGATGTAGACCGTCGTGCCGACGATGACCTCGCTGATGTTGCCCGTGCCGGCCACGCCGCTCAGCGTCGCGCTCATCTTCAGTTCCGGGTGCAGCTGGAGCTGGATGTTCTCGGTGAGCTGCTCCGGCCCGGCGTTGATCGAGACCGAGGCGGCGGCCGTGTTCAGCTTCGCGCTCGCCTGCGCCGCGTCGGTGATCGCCTGCCGGGCGGTGAGCGTCTTGGCCCCCTGGCCGGACTGGCCGGACTGTCCGGACTGCCCGGCTGAACCGCCGCTGGAGGTTGATCCGCAGCCCGCCGCGGCGACCGCGACCCCGCAGACCATCGCCAGGCCCGCCGACCGGAGGCCGGCCCGCGCCGGGCGCGAGATTGTGCGATAACGCATGAATCCTGTCAAGCGGTCCATAAGGACACGCTAGCCGGCCCGCGGGTCCCGGTGAGCGATCCGCGGCGGGCCTTGTACCGTAGGGGAACCCAATTGGCTGCTGAAGGAGAGCCCGTGGCTGAGGAGCGGCTGGCGCCCGGAGATCAGGCGCCCGATTTCACCCTGCCCGACGCGGACGGCAACCAGGTGAGCCTGGCCTCGCGGCGCGGCCAGCGGGTGATCATCTACTTCGACCCGGCCGCCATGACGCCCGGCTGCACCAAGCAGGCCTGCGACTTCCGCGACAGCAAGACCGACCTGTCCGAGGCCGGCTTCGCGGTGCTCGGCATCTCCCCGGACAGTCCGGCCAAGCTGGCCAAGTTCCGGGACCGGGACGGGCTGACCTTCCCGCTGCTCTCGGACCCCGACCGCCAGGTCCTCCAGGCCTACGGCGCCTACGGCGAGAAGATGATGTACGGCAAGAAGTCGGTCGGCGTGATCCGGTCGACGTTCGTGGTCGGGGCGGACGGGAAGATCGAGCAGGCGCTCTACGGGGTCAAGGCCACCGGCCACGTCGCGCGGCTCCGCAAGGAGCTAGGCGTCTGACACCCGGGGCCGTAGCCCAACGGCAGAGGCACAGGATTTAGGATCCTGCCAGTGTGGGTTCGAGTCCCACCGGCCCCACCTCACGACGACTCAGGCTTTCGCTGACACGGTCATCCTCGGCCGGCGCAGCTACGACGAGTGGGCTGAGTTCTGGCCGGGGGCCAATACGACTGTGATCGACGGCGGGCTGGTCGAATTCGTGCGGAACCTGAAGGACCAATCCGGAGGCGACGTCGGCATCCACGCCAGCATCTCGGTCGTCCAGGCGCTGCTGGCGTCGCCGGCGAGCTCAGGCTCGGGTCATCCGGTAAGCGGGCTGCGGCTGCGGCTGCGGCCGCTCCTTCAGGTAGCCAACCCCTGTTAATGCATATGTCTCTCGCGGTTGCCATCGTCGGTGCGCAGTTAGCCTGACCCACGCCACGTACGTCGTGCTGGCCTCGCTCCGGGAGGTGACCGCGCGCGGCGCCGAGCCCAGCCGGCGGGAGCTGGCCGACTTCGCCGGCCTCGACCCGGTCTACGTCTCCAAGCTCGCGGGCGGCCTGGAGCGGGACGGGCTGATCGAGCGCCGGGCGGACGCTCACGACACCCGCATCGCCCGCCTGGCGCTGACGCCGCGCGGGGTGGGCGTGATCGACGACGCCATCGCCGTGGTGCACCCGCTCATGCACCGGCTGACCGCGCCCCTCGGGGGATCGGATGGTCAGCGGCTGGCGGCGCTGGCCCGCCAGCTCAAAGAGCTGCTGGCCGTTCAGCCGTCGGCCTAGGCACCGGGAATCCGGCAATCAGGGAGACATCATGGACGCGACCGTGCTCAGCCCCTCCATCGTCGGCCAGGCCGAGAAGGCTCACGGGGCCGTGCTGAGAAAGGTCCTGGCCGGCACCGGCCTGGACGAGCAGCAGTGGATCGCCGTGCAGTTCGCCGACGGCGCCGGCGCGGGCATCTCGCGCGATGATCTCATCGGGCGGGTGTCGGCGGCGGCCAAGTTCGATCCGCGGGCCGTGGACCGGGCGGTGATCGCCCTCATCGGCGCGTCGTTGCTGGAACAGCGCCCCGGCGCCGATGCTCAGCTGGCGGTGACCCCGGAGGGCCGGGAACTGGTCTCCGCGCTCCGGGAACGGATCGGGGAACTCATCGCGGGCGCCTACGGGTCGGTTCCGCAGGCGGACCTGGCCACCGCGGCCAGGGTCCTGGTCACGATCACGGCCCGGCTCTCCGCCGAGCTGGCTAGCAGGGACGCCGGCGGCCGCCACGGCCGGTAGCGCCGGTCGACGGGCACAGCGACAGGGACGCGATCAGGTACAGCGTTCCGACGGCGCTCCCGACCGACACCAGCATGAGCATCCCGGCGACGGGGTTGCCGGTGAACAAGGCGGCCACCAGGGCCAGCACCGCGAGCGTGGCGGTCCCCATGACGACGCGGTCGCCGGGCGTGATGTTCGCGCCGGCCGGCGCCAGGTCCCTGGCCGGGGCGGGCCGTGATGGTGCAATCCGGACCGGCCGGCCCGGTCGGCCCGGTCGGCCTGGTCGCGCCAGCCAGGCCGGAAGGTCGGCGGTCACCACGGCTAGCTCGGCGTAGGTGCGGGACAGCAGGGTCTGGCTGACCCTGGCGTCGAACTCGTCCTTGGTCACCCGGCCGTCGACAAAGGCCGCCTTAATCACGTCGATGACCTGCTCGCGGTCGGCGTCGGAAGCGCGCAGGCGGCCGTGGCCACCGCCCGCCGGCGTCTCGTGCTCTCGTCCGGCCATCGGAACCGCCTTTCGCGATTACGACCAGATAAAAGCTTAACTGCTCAGGACGGCCAGGCCGATCCGTGAGCAGCGGTCAATCGGCAACTCCGGGAGGATTCCG
>JBOHCO010000589.1:0-13207 GCA_050698895.1 Streptosporangiaceae bacterium | reverse complement strand
CCCCGAGGCCGCGACCGCCGCCAGTGTCGTCAAGGACCGTCGCGGCGGTCAGGGTCAGCGGCTGGCTGCTAGGGCAGTGACCACTGCTGGTTGGCGTTGCCCGTGCAGTCCCAGATCTGGAGCTGGGTGCCGGAGCCGCCGTAGCCGGTGTCGTCGAGGCACTTATTTGATTGCGGGTTGTAGAGCGACCCGTTGGACTGCGGGATGAAGACCTGCGCGGCGGTGTTGTTGCAGTCGTACAGGTCCACGGTGGTTCCGTCGGCCGTGCCGCCGCCGTTGATGTCCATGCACTTGCCCAGGGCGTGCAGCGTGCTGCCCGCCGCCACCACAGTCCACTGCTGCGCGTTCGTGTTGTTGCAGGTGTAGACCTGGACCGGGGTGAAGTTGGCCGTGCTCGCGCCGCGGACGTCCGCGCACAGCCCGGCGTAGCCCACGATCGGGCCCGAGCCAGGAGGAGGCGGCGGCGACCCGCCGCTGCCCGACGTGCTGTAGGCCGCCACGTAGGCCACGCTCATCGTGCCGCCCGAGGTGGTCGAGGTGCTCGGCGCGGTGCAGTTGCACACCCCGTCCGGGTAGCCGCCGCCCATGGCCAGGTCGAAGATGATCGACAGGTTGTGGTCGAATGCCGCCTGCCAGGTCGACGTGCCCACCTGGCTCTCGCTCACGCTGAAGTACTGGTTTCCGTCCAGGTAGAAGGCGACCGACTCATCCGAGGTGTTGGTGCGGTTCAGGATCATCGTGTAGGTGTGGTAGCCGGTCTGGCAGCCGCCGCAGCCGACCAGCCCGCTGCCGATGCCGTCGGGCTCGTTGCAGGGTCCGCCGGGGTCGGTGCCGCAGTGCACCGTCCCGGACAGCTCGGACAGCGCGTTGACGTCCTCCATGATGTCGATCTCGCCGTTCTCCGGCCACTGGCCAGGACCCAGCATCCAGAACGCGGGCCAGTAGCCCAGGCCGTTGCCCGGGTTCGGCTGCTCGATGGAGGCCGTGACCTCCAGCTCGCCGCCGGCCGGGGCGCCCACGTTGGCCGACGTGGTCTGGATCCGGCCCGAGGTCCAGGCGCCGCCGTTGTTCAGCGCGGTGATGTCCAGGTCGCCGCTGCCGTCGAGGTGCACGTTGCCGGACGAGTTCGTCATGGTCTCGATCTCGCCGGTGCCGAAGCTGGATCCCGGCCCGGTGTCATACATCCAGCTCGACGACGGCCCGCTGCCCGCGGCCCCGTTGAAGTCGTCGCTGAACACGGTGGACCACCCGGCCGGCGGCCCCGGCACGCTGTCCGGCACGGCCGCGGCCGTCGCCTGCGCTGCCTGGACCGCGCTGGCCGGGATGACCGGGGCCGCCGACGCCGGCATGGCCGCCATGGCCGGTACTCCGATGCCCAGGATCACCGCCCCGAGGAGTGCTAACCTCCGCCGGTCGGCTCTCCGCCGGTCGGCCCGGTACCAGCCGGCACCAGCGCCGACGCCGGTCCTGGCCACCGCGCGGGCCGCCTGCCGCATCCTGATCACTGCACAGCCTCCAGACTCCCGCCCACTTCCGAATGAATCCTAACTAATAGGAAACTTTCCTATAAGTTAGGGTGAAAGTACCTCTGCTCACCAACCCCGTCAATACCCGGGCGCTCGCGGCGGGCGCCCGGGGCTCCGGTCGATGCGATGCCGCGATTCCTGATCTTGTGCGCGACCCGCCCAGGACGGACAATCCACACCTAGGCGGGACCGCTCGGCCCGTCCCGTCCCGGTGCGCCTGGAGGCTGCCGATGAGCCTGGGGACTCCCTTGTGGCCGGAGTACCGGCGCAGCCCGTTTGCCGGCGGCGGGCCGCTGCCGCGCTTCCTGCGCCGTCATCGGCGGCGGCTGCTGCTGCGGTGGTCGCCGGTCGCGCTCATCGCCCTGGCCGCCGCCATCCTCCTGCCGCTGGCGGTCACCTACCAGCCGCTTCAGCCCGGCGGCGCAAGCGGTATCAGCTTCCCCGGGCTGCGCACCGGCAACGGCATCCGCTGGGTCTCGCAGTACATTCCCAACGGGCCTTACCTGTACGTGCCGGTGCAGCGCCGGCCGTTCGCGCTCACCGGGTCGGTGGTCAATCGCGGCTCGTTCCCGGTCACGATCGTGGGCGTCTGGCAGCAGCCCGGCTCTCCGTTCTCCCCGGCCGGGCCGGTCCGGTACCTGACCTCGGCCGAATGGAACCTCGCGCACCCTGGCCGGCACGTGCTGCACGACGTCACGCTCGGGCCCGGCCGGGCGATCATGATCGGGATGCCGCTGCAGATCAGATACTGCGCCGACCGCCGCAATTACGCCGGTCAGGACGTGTTCATGGTGACGGTGCGGTTCCTCGGGTTCACCCACGCGGTGCCGATCCCCTGGGTGGACTACGGCCGCCCGGTGGTCACCAACGCGCCGGGCGGCCAGCCCGGCCATCGCGGTGCCTTCTGCCCCTAGCGGCCTGCGCCGCGGGCCCGCGGCGCACTGGATCAGGGGACGAACAAGACCGACGAAGGAGTCGCGGCCTGCGTGGTGGAGAGCGGGCGCAGTTCGGGGCGGTCCTCGTCGATGTCCATGACGACCAGGTTGCTGCTGTCCTGGTGGGCGATGATCAGGCGGTCGGCCTCGGGGGTCAGGCAGAAGTCGCGCGGGGCCGCGCCGCCCGAGGGCTGCACGTGGGCCAGGGTGAGCGCCGGGGTCTCGGCGTCGAAGCGGAGCATGACCAGGCTGTCGTGGCCCCGGTTGGAGACCAGCACGTAGCGGCCGGACGGGGTCACCCGGATGGCGCCGGCCAGGGTACCCGGGGTGGGCGGGCCGGACTCGGCGCCGGGCGGCAGGGTCGAGGCCACGTGGGCCAGCACCAGCCGGCCGTCCACCCGGCGCAGGGTGAGCACGACGCTGGCCAGCTCGCAGACCACGAACACGTGCTGGCCGTCGGGGTGGAAGGCGATGTGCCGGGGCCCGGCGCCGGGCGGGGCGGCGAACCTGGTGCCGGGCCGCTCGGTCAGGCCGGACGCGGTGAGCTGGTAGGTGAGCACGGCGTCCAGGCCGAGGTCACTGACCAGGATGTCGCCGGTGACGGGGTCGGGGCTGACCATGTGGACGTGCGGCCCGGACTGGCGGTCGGGGTTCACGCTGGAGCCCTGGTGCTGGACGTGGGCGGCCTCGGGGCCGAGGCGGCCGTCGGGCTCGATCGAGACGGCGGTCATCGAGCCGGAGTCATAGTTGGCCACGAGCAGCACGCGGCCGTCCGCGGCCAGGTAGCAGGGCGCGACGCCGTCGGAGGACCGGGAGTTGAGCTGGCCGAGCGCTCCAGTGGCCGGGTCGCGGGCGAACGCGGTGACCCCGCCGCCGGGCTGATCCTCGAAGGTGTGCGTCTCGTTCACCGCGTAGACGTGGCGGCCGTCCGGGGCGACGGCCAGGTAAGACGGGTTCCGGGTCGGGGCCAGCACGGTGACGTCGCTGACCGCGCCGGTGAGCGGGTCATAGGACGCGCCGAGGATGCCGTCCGCGGTCCCGGTGACGTGCGGCAGCGTCTCGGTGTAGGTGCCGATGAGGAGGTTGTGCCCGGAGTGACCCATGGCCACGTAACGTACCCCGGGCGCCTCACGGACTTTCCGGGCCGAGCGCGGGATCCAGCCAGCGGGCGATCTCGGTGTGGTCGGCGTCGGGCGGCAGCGCGTCGGCAGCGCTGGCCCAGAGCGCGACGGCGGCGGCCGCCAGGCGGGCCGGGGTCCGCGCGGACTCGGCCAGGTCGAGCGCGATCCGCATGTCCTTGAGCATGAGCCGCAGGGCGAAGCCGGAGTCAAAGGTGCGCGGCACGATGAAGTTGGGCCACTTGTTCTCGGTCGAGCCGCTGCGCCCGCTGGAGGTGTTGATGGCCGCCAGCACGGTGGGGATGTCCAGGCCGAACTCGGCGGCCGCGGCCATGGCCTCGCTGGTGGCCAGCAGGTGGGTGGCGGACATCAGGTTGTTGAGAGCCTTGACCGCGTGCCCGGCGCCGACGTCACCCACGTGCATGACCCGGCCGCCCAGCACGTCGAGCAGCGGGCTCGCCCGCCGCACGTCGGCGGGGGCGCCGCCGACCATGACGGTGAGACTGCCCTGCTCGGCGCCGCGGACGCCGCCCGACACCGGGGCGTCGACCAGCGCGACCCCGCGGGCCGCGGCCCCGGCGGCCAGCTCGCGGGTGCTGCGGGGCACGGACGAGCTCATGTCGACCACGACGGTGCCGCGCGGCAGCGCGGCGAGCAGTCCCTGGTTCACCAGGACGTCGGTCACGACGGCGGAGTCGGGGAGCATGAGCACGACCGCGGCCGCGCCGCCGGCCACGTCGGCCAGGGCGGGCACGGCTCGCGCGACACCGTCATCGGCGACGTGCTCGGCCCAGGCCCTGGCGGCCGCGCCGGACACGTCGTAGCCGAGCACCCGGTACCCGGCCCCGGCCAGCCGGGCCGCCATGGGGCGGCCCATCCGGCCCAGCCCGACGAAGCCGATCGCGGCGCCGGGCTCGATCGCCTGGTCGGTCACGGGCTCACTCATGGGCATCCAGCTCCGTCAGCACGCGCTCGGCGACCCGGAAGGACTCCAGCGCCGCCGGGGCCCCGCAGTAGACCGCGGTCTGGAGCAGGGCCTCGCGGATCTGGTCGCGCGAGCATCCGTTGTTGACCGCGCCGCGGACGTGCACGCCCAGCTCGTGCATCCGGTTCAGCGCCGTGAGCATCACGAGGTTCAGCAGGCTCCGCGTGCGCAGGTCCAGTCCCTCACGATTCCACACCGTGCCCCAGACGTACTCGGTCACCAGGTCCTGCACGGGCCGGGCGAAGTCGCTGACGTTGGCCATGGAGCGCTCGACGTGCGCGTCGCCCAGCACCTGGCGCCGCATCGAGATGCCCTGGTTGTAGACGCTGTCGTCAGCGTCAGCCTGGCCGCCGGCAGGCGGCGCGGGGGGGTTAGGGCCATCGGGGTCTGGGGTCTCCCCAGGGGACGCCGTGTTCCCCCTAAGCGGCACAGTCATCAGGCCTCCTGTTCGCGTGCAGCTCATGCGCCTGCTTCGTCATCATCATTGCCATCCGTAGGTCTTCCGGTCGGCCGCGGCGGTGTCCCAGGCCCCGGCGCCGCCCGAGGGCCGCACGGTGCTGACGCACGTCGCTCCGCCATCGGCGGACACCACCTCGCCGGTGATGTACCCCGCGTCGTCGCTGAGCAGGAACGCCACCACGCCGGCGATGTCGACCGGGGTGCCGGCCCGGCGCAGCGGGGTGGTCGCGGCCCTGGCCTCCATGTCGTTCATGCCGCCGGGCGCCGCGGCCGCGGCCGCGAACAGCTCGGTGGGCACGATGCCGGGCGCCACGGCGTTGACCCGGATGCCCAGCGGGCCGCCGTACACCGCCGCGCCGTGCACCAGGCCGAGCACGCCGTGCTTGGAGGTCTGGTAGGGCAGCAGGTCGGCGCTGCCGCGCAGGCTGGCGATGGACGCGGTCACGCAGACCGCCCCCCGTCCCGCCGTCCCCGAACCCCCGCCCGCCTGGCGCTCGAACTGGCGGAACGCCGCCCGCAGGCCCAGGAACGTGCCGCGCAGGTTCACCGACATCACCGCGTCGAAGTCGTCGGCGGTGAGGTCGGGCAGCCGGGCGAACGAGCCGGGGATGCCGGCGTTCAGGTGGTACAGGTCGACCCGGCCGAACCGCCGCACGGCCAGCTCCAGCCAGGCGTCGGTGTCGGCCTCGCTGGCGATGCTGCCGCCCGTCCCGGCCGACTCGGTGGCCAGCGACCCGGCCACGTGCCGCGCGGCGTCGGCGTCGAGGTCGGCCACCACCACGTGGACGCCCTCCTCGGCCAGCCGAATCGCGCTGGCCCGACCGAGGCCGTGCCCGCCGCCGGTGACGATGGCCACCTTGCCCTCAAGCCCGCGCATGACGCTCCCCTCCGATCTCGTCGAGCGCTGTCACGACAGCACCACTACTTCGTCGTGGCCGGCCCGGACTGGGAACCGGGTCCTGACCTCCGGGTCGTGACCCGCGACCAGCACCGTGCCGGACTCCGAGGCGAGCTCGGCCAGCCGGTCGAAGCCCGCGTACATGTCGATCACGCTGGCGACGACGGAGAACGGCCGGTCCAGCTCCAGTTCGTCGTAGTAATGCAGCGAGTCCGAGGCGAGGACCACGCGGCCGGCGGCGGTGGCCGCGACGACCACGGCCTGGCCGGGCGTGTGCCCGCCGAGCAGGATCAGCTCGATGCCGGGCGCGACCTGGTGGCGGGCGCCGGCCAGGGTCAGCCGCCCGGCGGCGCGCAGGTCGCGCAGGTGCTGAATCTCGCCGGGCTCAGCCGAGTGGGCGAACTGCTGCCGGGCGGCCATCGGCCCGGTCCAGAAGTCGTACTCGGGCTCGGTGATGATCACCTCGGCGGCACCGAACTCGGGCAGCCCGCCGATGTGGTCGTAGTGCGCGTGGGTGGCCACCACCTGGCCGACGTCGCCCGGCTCGACCCGGGCGGCGGCCAGCGCGGCGGCGGTGCTCAGCAGCGTGGTCCGGTTCCTGGCCGCGCCCCCGGCCGCGGAGAAGCCGGTGTCCACGACCACGGTGCGGGCCTTGTTGCGGATGATCCAGAAGAAGTAGTCCATGCCCAGCGGCCGGTCGGGCTCGCCGTAGGAGTGGTAGTTGAGGAACACCTCGCGGGCGCTGGCCTGGCGGGTGCCGTAGCGCACCGCGAGGACCTCGTAGCGGTCGTCAGTCGTCATTTCCCTAACCTAGGTACGCGTCGATGAGCGCGCGGCTTTCCGGGTCCACGTCGGCGGTCCGGCGCTGCTGGACCACGGCGCCGCCAGTCAGCACGTAGAGCCGGTCGCAGACCTGGAGGGCCAGGTCGACCCGCTGCTCGACCAGCAGCAGCGACCGGCCCTGCTCACGCAGCCGCAGCAGCGCCCGGCCGACCGCCTCGATGGCGAGCGGGGCCAGCCCGAGCGAGGGCTCGTCCAGCAGCATGATGGCGGGGTCGCTCATCATCATCCGGCCGATGGCGACCATCTGCTGCTCGCCGCCGGACAGCGCGGTGGACATCCGGTGCCGGTACTCGAGCAGCACCGGGAACAGCTCGTACACCGAGTCCAGCAGCGCCGTGACCCGGGCCCGGTCGCGGCGCAGGTGCAGCGCGCCGAGCAGCAGGTTGTCTTCCACGCTCTGATTGGCAAACAGCCGCCGGCCCTCGGGCACCAGCGCGGCGTGGCCGCGGGCCACCTGGTGCACGGGCAGGCCGATGGTCTCGACGCCGCCCACCCGGATGCTGCCGGATCGCCGGGTGACCAGGCCCATGATGGCGCGCAGCACGGTGGTCTTGCCCGCGCCGTTGGGGCCGAGCAGGGCCACCGCCTCGCCGGCCGCGATGTCCAGGCTGACGTCGCGGACCACGTCGAACCGTCCGTAGCCCGCGGACAGCGACGCTACGGCCAGCGCCGGGGCCGTTGTCGATACTGCCGATGATGAGGTCACTGTCCTAGGTACACCTCTCGCACGCGGGCGTTCTCCCGGACCTCCGCCGCCGGGCCGGACGTGACCAGCGCCCCGGCGCTGAGCACGGTCACCTCGTCGCAGACGTCGAACACGAACCGGACCTGGTGCTCGATCACGATGACGGTGACCCCGGCGTCGCGCAGGTCGCGCAGGATCGCGGCCACGTGGTCCACCTCGCTCTGGGACAGCCCGGCCAGCGGCTCGTCCAGCACCAGCACCCGGGAGCCGCTGACCGCGGCCGCGGCGAGCTGGGTGAGCTGCTCGACGCCGTGCGGGACCTGCGCCACCCGCTGGCCGGCCCAGCCGCCCATCCCGACCAGGGCCAGCGCCGCGTCGGCCCGGGCGGCCAGCGCCCGGCTGTCCCGGTGCGCGCTGGGCAGCAGCGGCCAGACCGGCGCCCTGGCCGCGATGCGCGGCACCCGCGCATACCGGCCGATGGCCACGTTGGACCGGGCGGGCAGCTCCTTGACCAGCACGGCGGTCTGGAACGTGCGGGCCAGGCCGTGGCGCGGCCGGGCCCACGGGCCGGCCGAGGCCAGGTCGGCGCCGTTGACCCGGATCGTCCCGGCGTCGGGCCGGTGCTGGCCGGCGATGAGGTTGACCAGCGTGCTCTTGCCCGAGCCGTTGGGGCCGATGAGGCCGTGGATGGTGCCGCGGCGGACGACCAGGTCCACGTCGTCCACTGCGTTGACCGGGCGCACGTAGCTGAACCTGACCCCGCGGCACTCGACGGCGACGGGCGAGTCTCCGCCGGCTCGGTCCCCGGCCCACCCGGCCGCCGCCGCGGCCGCCGGGCGGGCCTCGCCCGCGGGCGTCCCGGCCGGGGCGCGCAGGCGGCGGAGCAACTGGCCGATCAGGCCCGCCACGCCTTGCGGCACGAACACGATGACGACCACGAACAGCACCCCGAACAGCAGCTCCTGCCACAGCGCGCTGAAGTTCACGTAGGCCGGGAAGATGCTCACGAACGCCGCGCCGATCAGCGGGCCGATGGTGGTGTTGATCCCGCCGATGATCACCATGACCAGGATGCTGACCGAGACGTTCCAGCTGAACTGGCCGGGCGAGACCACGCCGAGGAACGAGAAGGCCCAGCCGGCCAGCCCGGCCAGCGCGGCCGACAGGCCGAACAGCCCGATCTTCACCGCGGCGGTGCGGACCCCGGCCGCGGCCGCGAACGGCTCGGCGTCGCGGATGGCCAGCAGCACCGGGTAGAGCGCGGACCGGCGGATGGCCCAGGCCAGGAAGATGGTCAGGGCCAGGGCCAGCATGATGCACCAGGCCACGCTGGCGCCCAGCCCGGCCAGCGAGCCGGGGAAGCTGGGGAAGATCGGCCCGGCCAGGCCCTGGAGCCCGCCGGTGATCGACAGGTCGCTGGCCAGCACCCCGACCACCAGCGTGAAGATGAACGTGGTGATGGCGAAGTACAGCCCGCTGACCCGCAGCGACAGCGACCCGATGATCAGGCCGAGCAGGCCGGTGCCGATGACCACGATGGGCAGCGCGGTGAACACGCCCAGGTTCTGGTGCAGGTTCAGCAGCGTGGTGGCGTAGGCGCCGACCGCGAACAGCCCGGCGTGCCCGAGCGAGTACAGCCCGGTCATCCCGGCCACCATGTCCAGGCTGATGGCCAGGATGCCGAAGCAGGCGGCGGTCAGCACCAGGCTCTGGTCGTACAGCGAGCCCCTGGCCACCGACAGCGTGATCAGCACGTAGCCGGCCATCACGACCAGGACGGCGACCTGCGGGATCCGGACCCTCATGACGACCGGGCCAGGCGCAGCCGCGGCCAGCGCGCGGCCGAGAACAAGCCGCTCGGCCGCAGGAGCAGGACAACGAGGACGATAACAAAGGGGAACCAGTCGCTGGCCTGGGAATTGATCTCGGTGTTGGCCAGCTGGCTGAGCACCCCCAGCAGCAGGCCGCCGGCCAGCGCGCCGGCCGGCCGCTCGATACCGCCGATCATCAGGGCGACGAACCCGTTGATGCCGAACGTGCTGCCGATGTAGGGGTTGGCGAACGTGATCGGCCCGACCAGCACCCCGGCCACCCCGGCCAGCAGCCCGGCCAGCGCGAACGCCACCACCGCGACCACCTGGGTGTTGGCCCCGATGGCCGAGGCCATCTCGGGGTCGGCCGCGATGGCCATGCCGAGCTTGCCGAACAGGGTCCGGCGCCGGAACAGCTCGAACGCGGCCACCGCGACCACCCCGGCCGCGATGGCCAGCACCTGCTGGAGGCTGATGACCGCCCCCAGCAGGTGCACCGGCTGGCCGTTCAGCATCGTCGGGAAGCCGCGCGAGGTCGGGCCCCAGATCAGCGCGGCCCCGGCCTCCAGGATGGTGGCCACGCCCAGCGTGCTGACCAGCCACGCGAAGCTGAACCGGTCAAAGGCCAGCACCGGCCGGACGGCCAGCAGGTAGATGAGCGCGCCGAACACCACCGCCGCGGCCAGCCCGGCCGCGACGGCGACGCCGGTGGGCCAGCCCGCCCGCGACAGCGCCGCGGTCACCATGACGGCGACCATGAGCAGCTGGCCCTGGGCGAAGTTGATCACTCGCGTGACGTAGAAGGCGATCGCGAAGGCCATCGCGACGAGACCGTAGATGGCGCCGGTGGCCAGGCCGCTGAGCACGATCTGCACCGCGGGACGCTCCTTTCGCTCGGGCTGGTTTCGCTCGGGCTGGTTTCGCTCGGGCTGGCTGGTCCTGAGCGGGAACGGCGGCTCAGCTCACCGGCACCCACTTCTGCGTCGCGGCGTCGTACTTCACCAGCGTGAGCTGGTCGGCGTTGATCGTCGTGTGCTTGCTCGCGGTGAAGCTGAGCGTGCCGGTCAGCCCGTGGAACCCGGAGATGTGGTTGAAGGCGTTCTGGAGCGCCTTGGGCTGCGTCGACTTGGCCATCACGATGGCCTGCTTGAGCATCATGATGCTGTCGTAGGTGGCCTCCGCGAACGGCGTGGACGGGGTGCTGAACTCGCTGGAGTACTTGCCCTGGAACGCGGTGAGCGCGGCGTCCGGGTGCACCTCGTTGGTCAGCAGCGCGCTAACCGTCCCGTTGGCCAGGCTCTTGGCCAGCCCCGAGTAGGTGGTATCGGAGTCGGTCTCGTCGTTGCCCAGCACCGTGAAGTGAACGCCCTGGTTGTGCGCGGCCTGCACGAACGCGGCCTGGTCCTGCGGGGTCAGCCAGACATCCACGCAGTCGGCTTTGGTCGCCTTGATCTGGTTGATCTCGCTGGTCAGGCCGACCGTGGCGCCGGTCGACCAGTTCTCGGTGATCGCGTCGTCGAAGGCCAGCTTCTGGCCCGCAGCCGCGTAGGCGGCCTTGATCGCCGCCTCGCCGCCGCCGCCGTAGGTGGACGGGTCGTGCAGCACGGCCAGGCCGTGGCAGTGGGCCAGCGCGTACTGCGCGATCTTGGTGCCCCAGGCGAAGGTGTTGAGCCCGAGGTCGAAGACCCAGGGCAGCGGGGCGGTGTTGGGCCCGCCGGGATAGACGGTCAGCCCGCCGTCGTCCACCACCCCGATGGCCGGGACCTGGCGACGGTCGGCCTCGGCCGCGATGGCCGGACCGGTGTCGCCCGACCCGGTGATCGCGACGGCGCCGGCACTGACCAGCCGGTCGAACTGCTGCGCGGCCAGCGTGGCGGAGGCGTTGTCGTTGTAGTACTGGAGCGTGACCTTCCGGCCCAGGATGCCGCCGTGGGCGTTCAGGTACGCGACGGCCATCTTGGCCCCGTTGACCATGGCCTGGCCGGTAGTGCCGTAGGCGCCGGTGGTGCCGGCCACCTCGCCGATCAGGATGGGCGAGCGGGAGCCGGACGAGGAGCCGCCGGACGAGGAGCCGCAGGCGGCCAGGACGAGGGCCGACAGCGCGGCTATAGCCGCGGCCGCGGTGGTGGTCTTTCTCATTGCGCTCCTCCTGGAGCTTCGATGCCGCAGGGGCTGAGGATGAGGGTGATTCTTTTGTTATGAATGTGGTTATTGGTGCGTCGTTTTGGGCGCACGAGGTCGCGCGGGCACGGCGAGAGCGCCAGCGGCGGGTGGTGCGGAAGTCTCGGGGCGGCGGGCGGGCGCCGCGCGGGGTCAGCCCGGCGGGCTCAGCGGGGCGGGCTCAGGGCAGCGGGCTCAGGGCAGCGGGTCATGGCTGGGCCGCGTCGTAGTCCTCCTCGCCGACCGCTTCGTGCCATTGCGTGGTGCCGTGCGAGACGGCGGTGTGGACCAACAGCGAGTCGCGGCAGCCGCCGTGCCAGTGCACCTCGCCGGGCTCGGTCCAGACGACGTCGCCGGCCGCGAGCACGTGCACCTCGCCGGACCGCGACGCGACGATCCCGCGCCCGGCGGTCACCACGAGCAGCTGGCCGCCGGGGTGGTGGTGCCAGTGGGTGCGGGCGCCGGGGGTGAAGACGACGTTGTTGACCATGACGCCGTCGGCGGCCAGCACCGGGTCCAGGTGCACCGTGCCGGTGAAGGTGGCGGTGCGCTGCTCGGACGGCTGGCCGGCCGCCCGGCCGTGGGCCACGTGCATGTTCAGCCTTCCTCGTGGTCGGGCTTGCTGGCGACGCGGACGCCGCCGGCCAGGTCCCCGTAGGCGTCCACCACCCGGTTGCTGATCAGGTCGGCGTAGCCGAGGGCGTTGGAGACCTGGAAGGCCGTGAGCGTGGCCGGGCCGACCAGGGTGGAGACGCCGAGGTTCTCGGCCAGCGTCAGGTACAGCCGGACGTCCTTGGCCATCAGCCGGCCGGTGAGCCCGCCCTCCAGGTAATCGCCCTGGATGATCCTCGGGAACCGGTTGAGCGATGCGAAGCTCACCCCGCTGGAGGTGTTGATGACCTCGAGCAGCTGGGCCAGGTCCAGGCCGGCCTTCTTGCCCGCCACCATGACCTCGGCCGTCGCGGCCAGGGTGACGCCGTTGAGGAAGTTGTTGAGCACCTTGGTCACGTGGCCCGCCCCGCTGCCTCCCATGTGGTGCACGTGGGCGCTGAACGTGTCGAGGATCGGGGCCACCGTGGTCAGCGCCTCGCCGTCGCCGCCCACCATGAGCGTGAGCGTGCCCCGGTCGGCCGCCGCGGCCCCGCCCGAGATGCCCGCGTCCAGGTAGCGCACGCCGCGCGGCGCGAGCTCATCGTGGATGGCGCGGGTGGACCGCGGGTCGGCCGTGCTCAGGTCGACGATGATCTGGCCGTCCCTGGCGCTGGCCAGCAGGCCGCCGTCGCCGCGCATCACGGCCTCGATCACCGTGCTGTCGGGCAGCGACAGCAGGATGACGTCGCAGCCCGCGGCCAGCTCGGCCAGGCTGGCCGCCGGGGTCACGCCGGCGGCCTGCGGCCTGGCCGGGTCGGCGTCGAAACCGCGGACGTCGTACCCGGCGCTGACCAGGCGCCGGGCCATCCTCCCGCCCATGTTGCCGAGGCCGACCATTCCCGCCGGCCGGCCGGCGGGTGCTTGCTGGTGCGTCATGAGGTTCGTGCTCCTCCACGGTCCTGCGGTTCGTTCCGATTCGTACCCCTGGCTGCCCGGCCCGCATCGGACCGGGCGCCCGAAACTTCCGTCCGTCGGTCAGTTGGTCAGACTGTCTGACAAAACATGTCGATTTTCTACTCGCCTGGACCGGGTGCCGTCAAGGGGTTGGGTCCGGGAGATTTCGCGGCCGGGCCGGCAGCCGGGCCGGCGGCCGGGCCGGCGAGGCGCGGTGTGCCGGGCCGGGCGCCGGGCGGGAC
>JBOHCO010000588.1:0-3570 GCA_050698895.1 Streptosporangiaceae bacterium | reverse complement strand
GTCCTGACCGGTACCGACTCAACGAGACGGCAATCCGTGGCTGCTCTTGTCACTGGCTTTGGCACCCAACTCGGGCCCCGCGGGCTGGGGACGCAGCGTTGTCCCGAAAGCCGGCGGAGCGCCGTCTTAGCTCAGGCCGTCTAGCGGGTCACTGTGACGCCGGCCGTCGAGCTTGTCCACATCAGCACGGTCACTGCCATCCGGCCGGCGGCGTGCTCGAATCCGAACCCTCGGCTCAGCGTTCCCGTTTCCGCAAACCAGGGGGTCGCGTCTGGGTCACCGTCTAACCGCGCCAGCACCCGCAAGGTCGACCAGGGTCGCCGACCGGACCGGCCCTGAGTGTCTCCAAGCAGTCCGTCGGCCTGGACGGCGACTGTGGCGTCGGCGACACTGCAGCCGGTCGCCCGGCCGGATTCGGTCCGGCTCGCCCCGACCCGCGGCGTTGAGAACAGCACCTCGGCTGCCACCACTGTCGTCCGCCAGCAACATGGGACCGTCTTTTCGCCCGTGGCATGGGACCGGGTTCGGGAACCCCGGCGACGGTCAGCGTGGTCGGTAGTTGGATGATGCGGGCTGGTGCGGGCCTGGGTCAAGCGCGGCGGCGGTTTTGCTCGTCTTGCCCGGTGTGCCGCGTGCCAGCGAGGGCAGGCCGTGGCCTGCCGCTTTTCCTGCCGGAAGGGGCCGCAGAGGACTCCGGGGTCCAGACCGGGCCCGCAGGGCCGTCGCGTCAGCGATGCGCAGCAGTCTTGAGGCCGGAGGGGCGGCCCCGTAGCATGCGCGGCGCGGCGGGCAAGACGAGGGGCGGCGAAGCCGGCCTCCGCCCTCCAGGGTGTGGCAGTGCTCTGGCATCACGGCGTACCGGCGGGTGGCCGGGTGATGGCGGGACGTTGCCGGCGGCGGTAGGACTCACCGTCCAGGACGAGCTCCCAGGCGGCGGACTGGAGCCGGTCGATGGCGGACTGGGCGAGCAGCGGGTCGGCCATTAGCGCCAGCCACTCCGCCGGCTCGCGGTTGGAGGTGGTTATGGTCGCGGCCCTGCGGTGCCGTTCCACGATGATCTCGTAGATGCTGGCGGTGTCGGCGGCGTCCATCGGCTGGAGGCAGAAGTCGTCGAGGATAAGCAAATCGGCGCGCAGCAGCCTGCGCATCTCGGCGTCGTGGCTGTTGTCCAGGCGGGCGGCCTTGAGCCGCTTGAGCAGCCGGTCGGCGCGCTCGAAATGAACGCTGCGGCGGCGGCGCACGGCGGCGTGGCCCAGGGCGGTGGCGATAAAGGTCTTGCCGGTACCGACGGGTCCCATGATCAGGGCGCTGGCGGCGCTGTCGACGAACCGCAGCGAGAACAGCTCGTCGAAGACGTGCCGGTCATAGGTGATGGCGGCGGTGTCGTCGAAGTTCTCCAGCCGCATGGCCGGGTCCAGGCCGGCGGCGCGGGCGCGCCGGGCGGCGGAGGTGGACTCGCGGCGGGTGACCTCGTCGGCCAGGACCAGCTCGAGGAACTCGGCGTGGGACAGGTCGCGGGCACGGGCCAGGGCCAGCCGCTCGGGCAGTGTGGCCATCAGCTGGCCGAGCTTGACCTGGCGCAGCAGGGACCGCAGCTCGCCGGTGATGGCCGGGGCGGGCGCGCTCATGCCGCACCGCCGCTGTCGTCGTGGCGCCCGACAGCGAAGTGGGCGGCGTCGCGGGCGAACCGCGGCGGCCCGGCGGGGAACGGCAGGGCGGGCTGGGCCTGGGCGTTCTCGGTGCCGCGCTGGAGGATCCGGCCGACGAGCGGCACGCTGATGGCCTCGGCTTCCAGCGCCCGGCGGCAGGCCGCATCCACCCGGGCTGGCCCCCACTTGCGGACCAGGCCGAGCAGCGCATAGACCTGCCGCATCCTGGTCCACGGCAGCGGGTGGTCCAGCAGCGCTGCGGCGAGCGCGCCGACCGCCGGGCCTGCGTCGCCGGCCTGGCGCTGCAGGTAGGCGATGTCGCGCAGTGCGTACGCGGCGGTGCCGGCGGGCAGGTCGGCGGGGTCGGTGACCCGGCCGCCGCGGGCCGCGCGGGGATGCACCTTGACCAGCACGCCGCGGTGCCAGATGCGGATCAGCCGGGAGTCGGCGCGTACCTCGACGCGCTGGCCGATCAGCGCGCCGGGCACCGAGTACAGGGCATGGGCAACCTCGATGTGGTGATCGCGGTGCACTTTCGCGGTGGCATAGGCCGGCAGGTCATAGGGCATGACCGGTGCCGGGCCCAGCCGGGATGCCTCCTCGGCGGCGAACAGCTCCGCCGGCCGGCACTGGGTGGTGCGGTGGATCCGCTGCCCGGCCCGCCCGGCGCACCACGCATCCGCGCGGCGCTGCGCGTCGGCCAGGCCGGCGAACGTCTCGCCGGCGAAGAAGCTGCCGCGCACGAACTGGACCATCCGCTCCACCCGCGGCTTGTCTTGCGGTGACCGGACCCTGGCGGGGTCGATGAGGAACCCACGGTCCTGGGCGTACTCAGCGAACCCCTGATTGATACGGGGGTCGGTGGGGTGTGCCCGGTCCACGACCGGGGCCATGTTGTCGGGGATGAGGATCTTGAAGACGCCGCCGAAGAACGCCCACGCCACCTCGCACCCGGCGATCACCGCGGCCAGGTCCTGCCGGAAGGACAGGTACACATAGCAGTGCCGGCTGTAGACGGCGGTGAAGATCAGCGCATGCGTCACCCGGCGCCGGCCGGCCTCGCCATCGGGCAGCAGGCCCATCTTCCCGAAGTCCACCTGGCACTCGGCGCCCGGCTCGCCGTCGGCGACCCGCACCGTTGTCTTGCCCCGCCCGCCGCGGCCATGCCCGAGCACCTCCAGCGCATACCGGTGCAGCGTCCGCCCGGGAACCGCCACGCCCCGGCGGGCCAGCAGCTCGCCGGCCTTCACCACCGTCAGGCCCTCACCCAGCAGCGCCTCCAGCTCGCCGTGATGAGCCTCCAGCAGCTCCCAGGCCTGGCCGTGGCCGCCGGCCCGGTGCGGCCGGACGGCCTCGGCGACGGCGCTGAGCAGCTCATCACCCAGCTGCCCCTCACCACCACCACGGTCAGCACCGCAGGCCTGCGCCGCGGCCACATACCGGCGGACCGTCTTGCGGTCGACCGCCGCCAGCCGCTCGATGGACCGCAGGCCCTCACCCCGCACCCACAGCCGCAGCACTTCTCGGATCTCGTGCACCTGAACCTCCCGGAATGCCATCGCTGCCTTCCCAGATCCGCTGATCGGTCTGGCAGCGAGTTAACCCGGCAGCGGCGCAGCCACTGCTGGTCGATCTCCGGGTGGTCCCATAACTGGCGGACAGGTGGTCCCATGCTCCTGGCGGAACTCACCTCACGGTGGTCCCATGTTGCTGGCGGGCGACAGTCTGGGACCAGCCCGTGTCCGCCTCTTGCTGATGAGGCGCCTCCAGACGTTGCTGGGATCCAGTTACCGCGTCCATGAGTCATCGTCACACTGGTCCTCGGCTTCATCAGATTCCGAGCACCATAGGGCTAGCCGGCGCTCAGCGCCTGGCGGGCGGCGTCGGCGAAGAGCACGGCGAACGATGAGGTGGTGGCGGC
>JBOHCO010000587.1:0-2659 GCA_050698895.1 Streptosporangiaceae bacterium | reverse complement strand
GAGCCCGGTGTGGCCGAGGCCGAGAATCGCCACGTTGCACCTCTTTCGTCTAAGGAACGCCTCCTATTCTCCTTCGCCAGGGCGGCGTCAGCGGCAGCGACCTCCTCCGCCTGGTGATGCTCAAGCCACTCGTCGGCCGCCTTCTTCTTGGTCTCCTTCGCCACCTCGAGCTTCTGCCCGGTGATCACCCCTAACCCAGCTGGTCGCGGCGGCGGGTCAGGTAGGCGATCTCGGCGGTGTTGCCCGCCAGTTCGATGGCCTTGCCGTACGCCGCGCGCGACTCCTGACCGCGGCCGAGCCGGCGCAGCAGGTCGGCGCGGGTCGCATGGTAGAGGTGATAGCCGGCCAGCTTGTCCTCAAGACGGCCGACGGCCGCCAGTGCCACCTGCGGGCCGTCAAGCTCGGCGACCGCGATGGCCCGGTTGAGGGCGATGATCGGCGAGGGGTCGAGGCGGGCGAGCTGGTCGTAGAGGGCGACGATCTGCGACCAGTCGGTGTCGCGCACGTCGCGGGCGTACGTGTGCACGGCGTTGATCGCGGCGAGGATCTGGTAGCGACCCGGAGCCACCCGGGCGGCCAGGCGCTCACGCACCAGCCGGTGGCCCTCGGCTACCAGGGCCGCGTCCCAGGCCCCGCGGTCCTGCTCGCCGAGGGTGACCAGTTGCCCGTTCGCCGAAACCCGGGCCGTGCGGCGGGCCTCGGTGAGGATCATCAGGGCCAGCAGCCCGGCCACCTCACCGTCCTGTGGCATGAGGGCACGGATCAGGCGAGTGAGCCGGATCGCCTCGGCGGTCAGGTCGTGCCGCACAGGATCGGAGTCGGGGCCGGTCGCCAGGTAGCCCTCGTTGAAGACGAGGAACAGGACCGCGAGCACGCCGGAGACGCGAGCCGGGAGGTCCTCCGCGGACGGCACCCGGTAAGGGATGCGAGCCGCTTTGATCTTGGCCTTCGCGCGAGTGATCCGCTTCTCCATGGCGGTTTCCTGCACCAGGAAGGCACGGGCGATCTCGGGCACGGTCAGGCCGCCGACCATGCGCAGCGTCAGCGCCACGCGGGTCTCCATCGCGAGCGCCGGATGGCAGCAGGTGAAGATCAGCCGGAGTCGCTCGTCGTCAATCGCGCCGGCAGGCTCAGGCGGGTCGTCGTACAACATCTGAGCCTCCTTCTGCTTGTCGCCGCGCTTGTTCTCGCGCCGGATCCGGTCGATGGCCTTGCGGTTGGCGGTGGTGGTCAGCCAGGCACCTGGGTTGGGGGGCACGCCGTCGGCCGGCCACCGCGCGACGGCGCTCGCGAACGCTTCGGCCGCGGCCTCCTCGGCGATATCGAGATCACCGAAACGCCTCGTCAGGGCGGCAACCACCCGCGCCCACTCCTCGTGGTGAGCCTGGGTGATCGCCTCCCGGACGTCGACCACGCTTACTCGCCCAGGAGCGGCCGCACTTCGACCTTCCGATTGCAGGCCTTCGACCCCGCGGCAGCGAGCTTGAGCGCCACGTCGAGGTCGGCGGCCTCCATGATCCAGAAGCCGGCGAGGTACTCCTTGGACTCCACGAACGGCCCGTCGGTGAACACCGGCTGCTCACCCCGGTTGTCGATGACGGTGGCCGTGCTGGGCGACCCGAGGCCTGCGGCGAAGACCCAGTGACCCTCCGCGTTGAGGCGGTCGTTGAACACGTCGATGGCCGCCATCTCGCCCGGGGTAGCGCTGCCGGCCGTGTCGTCGATCACGGAAACCAGGTACTGCATCTCCGATCATCTCCTGTGACTTGGAGGCGCCCCCTGCGGGCGGCCGCTCACCCCTGCTACGAACGCCCCGGCCCCGATCCGACACCCCCGCCGGGATTCTTTCAAGGTAGCTGGCGTCATGACGGTCCCGAGTAGTTTTCGGCCCTGCTTGCCCGGACCGCGGGAAGCCCCAACGACCGATGACTGCAACTGGCGGGGCAGCCATGCGGCCCCCCGATTCGTTTTCCGACCTAGCTGAACCAGTCCGGTGGCGGTCGGGCACGTCTCGCCAGGATTGCCGCAGATGCCCCGATAGGGTGACGCTGTGGTCGGCCACTACGAGAACTTCTTTATCACAAGCGGGGCGCGTCCGCGGCCATCTTGGGGTTGCTGGTCGTCGCCGTATCGGTGGTCAACGCGGATGACGCGAACACCACAACTCGGGAGAACCGAACGGTGCTGGACGGGAGCGCGTTTGTTGGCTTGGTCGACATCTTCATCGTCTCGATCGTGGCCTTGACCGGGGGCTCGGTCATCTTCGGGCTTTCGAGCCTGGCCATGGCAATCGTCGGCCTGCTGGCCACCAGGCAGCTGGTACCGAGGGCCAGGCGGGCTGGAAATTTCTCCCGCGGCTTTCGGACCAGAAGGCTGAATATCGCCTTCGCGTCGATTTCGGTTGGGGGCTACGCAGTTCAGCTCGGCCTCGCCGTAGCGCTCCTGGCGAGCACCCAGAGTGCCGCGCTGCAACATGCCTTGGTCCTCGTCATTGTGGCCTTGTATTGCAGCGCCCTTGGTCGGGCATGGCAGGTCACCGGGATAACCCGGCGGGGATAAGGAGCCGCCTCGACGCCGGCCGCTACCAGCGCGGCCCGTACCCGGAACTGCTGTGGCCCAGGTCAGAGGCTGATCATGAGTCCGATTCAGGCGCGATCAG
>JBOHCO010000586.1:0-2486 GCA_050698895.1 Streptosporangiaceae bacterium | reverse complement strand
ACGTCGTATAGCTGGTACTGGCCCAGCATGGCTTGTACGGCGTATAGTTGTCAAGCGATGGCTACCAGGCAGAAAACCCAGGCCCCCGGGACCGGCCCCGCCGCGACAACGGCGCCGGGCCCGGATGGCCCGCGCGACGGCGACCGGGCCCGGCTGAGCAAGTCGGTGGTGGTCGACCGGGCGCTGGCGCTGGCCGACGCCCACGGGCTTGAGGCCCTCACGATCCGGCGGCTGGCCCAGGAGCTGGGCGTGACGCCGATGGCGCTGTACTGGCACTTCCGCAGCAAGGAGGAGCTGTTCGAGGCGCTGGGCGACCGGATCTGGGAGGAGATCGACGTCAGCCTCGACCCCGCGGCGGACTGGGTCGCGCAGCTACGTCGCCTGATGGAGTCGCTGGTGCGGATGCTGCGGGCCCACCCGGCCGCGTCGAGCCTGCTGAGCACGGGCGCGAAGGTGCACGGCGCGGCGTCGATGGAGGCCACCGAGGTGGCGCTGACGGTGCTGGAGCGGGGCGGGTTCGACCCGGAGCAGGCCAGCGAGATCGCGCGCAGCGCGCTGTGGACCGGGCTGATGCTGGTGATGAGCGAGCCAGGGTTCCATCCGGCGATGTCGGCCGAGCAGAAGGCCGAGCACATGCGCCAGGAGCGGGTCCGGCTGGCCTTGCTGCCGCCGGACCGGTTCCCGCACCTGGCCGCGGCGGCCGGGCCGATGACCGACTGCGAGCACCCCGAGCTGCACTACCGGCTGGGCATCGACCTGTTCATCGGCGGCGTGGCGGCGGTGGCCGGGCGCGGCCCGGGACCGGCCTAGGAAGCTCGGGGCCCGGGCGGCACTGAGGGTGGATGCGACCAGCCGAGGCGGCCCTTGTTAATCGGCCTGGTCTTCCGGCCTGAGTTATCCGGTCTTTCGCACGCGGCGGCGGGCCAGCTCGTCGCTGCTGCTACCGGCGGCCCCGGCGTCGCCGTCGGCCCGCTCGGCGGGCAGGTCGGCCAGCGAGCCCTCGACCTCACGCCAGACCCGGCCCAGCGCGATCCCGAACACGCCCTGGCCGCCCTGGAGCAGGTCCACGACCTCGTCGGCCGAGGTGCACTCGTAGACGCTCACGCCGTCGCTCATCAGCGTGACCTCGGCCAGGTCGGTGGCGCCCCTGGCGCGCAGGTGGTCGACGGCGGCACGGATCTGCTGGAGCGAGATCCCGGTGTCCAGCAGCCGCTTGACCACCTTGAGGACCAGGATGTCGCGGAAGCTGTAGAGGCGCTGGGTACCCGAGCCGCTGGCCGCGCGCACGGTCGGCTCGACCAGGTGGGTCCGCGCCCAGTAGTCGAGCTGACGGTAGGTGATCCCGGCCGCGGCGCAGGCGGTGGGACCCCGGTAGCCGATGTCGTCCGAGCTGGAGTCGGCCGAGCTCGAATCGGTCTCCGTATCGAACAGCAGGCCCTGCTGGCCGACGTCCGCCGCGGTGCCGGGCAGGCCGACGCTCGGGGTACCCGACGCCGATCCCTCGCCCCTCATCACCGCCACGACCACCTCCGGCCCAGGTCCAGCTATTCCTGGTGAGATCCCTGGACGCAACTCTGGGTGCACTCTTCGCACCGTAGGCCGACGGCGTCAGCCCGTCAACGACCCTATGCGGCGCGTCGCAGAAGATCGTTTATGTCCGGGCCTGACCGGCTTGCCCGGCCGCTCAGGTGGACCGGCCGAAGTCCTCCGGGGTGATCGTGTCCAGGAACTCGCGGAACTTCTCGACCTCGTCTTCCTGCTCGTTGGGGATGGCCACCCCCGCCTCGTCCAGGATCTCGTCGCTGGCGAAGATGGTGGCGCCGGTGCGCAGCGCGAGCGCGATCGAGTCCGACGGCCGGGCGCTGACCTCCTTGCCGTTGGAGAAGATCAGGTCGGCAAAGAAGATCCCGTCGCGCAGCGCGGTGATGTTCACCGTGGTCAGCCGGATGTCCATGGCGGCCAGGACGTCTCTCATCAGGTCATGCGTCAGGGGGCGCTGCGGCACCATGCCCTGCTGGGCGAAGGCAATCGCCGTCGCCTCCATCGGACCGATCCAGATCGGCAGGTACCGCTCCCCCTGCATCTCCTTGAGCAGGACGATGGGATTGTTCGTCGGCATCTCAACCCGGACGCCGACGACCTCCATCTGCCTCACGACGGCTCCGTCCTCACAAGCGCCTCCAGCGTGGCCCTCAGTTGCGAACCCTGCTTACTGCCATTCCCCTGGTGCTCGCAGGCACTCCCTTTGTCAACGTACACCCGGTATCGCGGGTGCCCGGTCCACGCCCCAGGGCTCTGATACCCGCCAGCGGGCTCATGCGCTCGCCCCGCCGACGCCGGATCGGCGGGCCCTGGCCGGCTCCTCGCGGGCCGACCCGGCGGGCGCGGCCTCCCCGGCCCGGCCCGCCTCGATCAGCCCCGCCTCGACCAGCCCGGCTTCGGCCAGCGCGCCCTCGATCAGCGCGCGGTGCAGCCGCATGGCCAGC
>JBOHCO010000585.1:0-1063 GCA_050698895.1 Streptosporangiaceae bacterium | reverse complement strand
CAGCCCGGTGCCCGCGAACAGCGCGAACACCAGCACCCCGCCCGCGATCGGCGGCCAGGATGCGTACCTCGACCCGGCCGCGCTGGCCATGACCACCAGGGTGGCCGCCAGTGCCTCCGCCGCCTCGAGTTTCCAACTCGGAAACGCAAGCAGAGTTTCATGATCCCGGTAATCCGTCAGCGCTATGTGCGGACGGATTTCCGGGATCATGGGCAGATCATGGGCCCAGGAAATCGGTCGTGATCACTGGTCGGCCCGCAGCTGCTTCTCCATGAAGACGCGGTGGTAGCCGTCTTCGGAGCGCCGGTCCACCTCGACGTAGCCCAGGTGCCCGTAGATGGCCAGGTTCTCGGTCATGACCTCGTGGGTGAACAAGGTGAGGCGGGTGATGCCGCGCCGGGCGGCCTCCTGCTCGGCGAAGCCCATCAGGCTCCGGCCGAGCCCGCGGCCCTGCGCGTCCGGGTGCAGCGCGATGTTCTCGATGAGCAGGTGGTCCGCCGCCGGCACCAGGGTGAGCACGCCGACGACCGGGCGGCCGACGACCCAGGTGTTCCCGGCCTCGACCGAAGGACCGTAGTCACGCAGCATCGGCCCCGGCGGCTTGTCCATCCGGGTCAGGTACCGGGTGTACGCGGCGGTGATCAGGGCCTTGATCGCGGGCAGGTCGGCCAGGGTGGCCGGGCGGGCCGGCTCGGGCGCGGAAGACATGTTTCACACTATGTCCGCCCCGGGCTTGGGTAGGCTCGGCCGGCCCTGGGGACACTCCTAGTCATGACCGACACGGTGGAGTTCACGATCGGGTCCAGGGCCAGCTGCCGCGACGGGCTGGCCGGGCTGGTCAGCCAGGTGGTGGTCGACCCGGTCGCCGGGGCGATCACGCACCTGGTGGTGGAGCCGGAGGGCCGGGCCGGGCTCGGCCGCCTGGTGCCGCTGAGCCTGGTGCGGGCCGCGGGCGGGGAGCTGAGCCTGGACTGCACGCTGGCGGAGTTCGAGCGGCTGGACCCGGCCGAGCAGACCCAGTTCATCCCGGGCAGCGGCGGCTACCGCGAGTACGGTCCCGAGC
>JBOHCO010000584.1:0-2768 GCA_050698895.1 Streptosporangiaceae bacterium | reverse complement strand
CTGTGTGCCAGGATGTCCGGCGTCCGCCGGCTCCGCTCGCCGCAGGCGCCGGCCTACTGGCAAGGCAGGCACATGGACAGCACCAGCACCGACGCCCGGACGGGCAGCGCGGCCATCGAGGCCCTGTTCGGCGTGGCGGGCAAGACCGCCCTGGTCACCGGCGGGTCGCGGGGCATCGGCGCGATGATCGCCGAGGGCCTGGTCCGGGCCGGCTGCCGGGTCTACATCAGCTCCCGCAAGCAGGACGCCTGCGAGGCCGCGGTCGCGCGGCTGGCGCCGTTCGGCGAGTGCGTCGCGCTGCCGGCCGACCTGGCCCGGCCGGACGGCCCGGAGTACCTGGCCGGGCTGGTGGCTGAGCGCGAGGACCGGCTGCACATCCTGGTCAACAACGCCGGGACGACCTGGGGCCAGCCGCTGGAGGAGTACCCGGCCAGCGCGTTCGACAAGGTCTGGGGGGTCAACGTGCGGGCGCCGTTCGACCTCACCGTGCGGCTGCTGCCGCTGCTGCGCGCGGCGGCCAGCGCCGAGGATCCGGCGCGGGTGATCAACATCGGCTCGATCGACGGGCTGGGCACCGCCGGGCTGCCGCACTTCGCCTACAGCAGCAGCAAGGCCGGCGTGCACATGCTGACCCAGTCCCTGGCCAGGGAGCTGGCCGGGCAGTCGATCACGGTCAATGCGCTGGCCCCGGGGCCGTTCGAGAGCAAGATGATGGCCTTCGCCCTGGACGACCCGCAGGCCAGGGCGGAGATCGAGGCCCGGGTCCCGCTGGGCCGGATCGGGCATCCCGACGACGTGGCCGGGGCCACCATCTACCTGGCCTCGCGGGCCGGGCGCTACCTGACCGGCGTGATCATCCCCATCGACGGCGGCCTCCTGGTCACCGGCCACTGAGCCAAGAGCAGCGGAGCGCAACCCATGAGCGGCCAGTTCACCGATGAGCTGTGGCAGGGCATCGACGGCATCTACGGCGCCATCCTGGCCCACCCCTTCGTGACCGGGCTGACCGACGGCAGCCTGCCGGCCGGGTCGTTCGCGTTCTACGTCGTGCAGGACGCCCTGTACCTCCAGCGCTACGCCGAGGCGCTGGCCGCCGTGGCCAGCCGGGCGCCGGCCAGCGCGCAGACCGAGATGTTCGCCCGGCACGCCGCGGGCATCATCACCGTGGAGCGGGCCCTGCACGACAGCCTGCTGCCCGAGCTGGGCCTGGACCCCGGCGCCATCGACGCCGCCGAGCCGGCCCCCACCACCCTGGCCTACACCAGCTACCTGCTGGCGGCCGTGCGCGGCGGGTCCTACGCCGACGGCGTGGGCGCGGTGCTGCCCTGCTACTGGATCTACTGGGAGGTGGGCAAGGAACTGCTGCGCCGCGGCTCGCCCGATCCCCGCTACCAGAAGTGGATCGACACCTACGCCGGCGACGAGTTCGCCGCCGACGTCCGCGAGGTCATCCAGGCCACCGACGCGCTGGCCGCCGACCTGTCGCCGGCCGGGCGAGCCGGCGTGCACCGGCACTTCCGGGCCACCAGCCGCTACGAGTGGATGTTCTGGGACATGGGCTACCGGCAGGAGACCTGGCCCGTCTGAGCGGGTAGATTCAGAAGGTGAAGAAGCTTATTGAGCTCCTCATCTGCATCGTCCTGCATCCCGTCGCCGTCGTGCTGATGTGGATCGACCTGGCCACCCGCTCGGACGCCTCCGGCTTCGCCAAGGTGTGCTGGGCGATCCTGGCCCTGATCCCGCTGGTGCCCTTCGTCTACGTGCTGACCAGCGGCGACCTGTGGTGACCTAGGCCCGGCGTCAGGGCCAGGGTCACCGCCACCGAGGCCACCGCCAGCACGGTCATCACGTCGGCGGGCGGCAGCCACTGCGCCAGCGCGCCCGCCAGCGCTGCGCCGACCGCCTGCATGGTGAGCATCCCCGAGCTGTGCAGGCCGAGCGCCTGGCCGTGCAGGTCGTCCGGGGTCACCGCCAGCAGCCGGTCCTGGAGCAGCAGGCTGGCGCTGTAGCCGACCGACGCCACGGCCACCGCGGCCACCGCCGCCGGGAGCGGCAGCCGGAGCGCGAACAGCAGGTAGGGCACGGCCAGCAGCAGCCGCAGCGGCATGGCCAGCCGGGCCCGCCAGGTCGCCGGGACCAGCCGGCCCATGACCGTGTCCCCGGCCAGCATCCCGGCCGCCGCGGCGATGAACAGCAGGCTGGCCCGCCCCGGCGCGTACGGGATGAACAGCGCCTCGCAGCCCACGATGAGCCCGTTGGGCACCCACAGGGCCAGGTAGGCGTAGCGGCAGGCGGGCCGCGACCAGAGGCGGTGATTCACCCGCAGGGTGGCCCGGACCGACGGCCGGCCGGCCACGCGCGGGCGCCGCGGGCTCAGGCCGAGCCAGGTCGTGGCCGAGGAGGCCAGGTACAGCGCCGCGGCGACGAGCAGCGCCCCGCGCGGTGAGACCAGGTCCATCAGGGCCCCGCCGACGGCATAACCGAGGATCTGCATGACGCCGAGCGACATGTTGAATAGCGACCGACCCAGGATGTACCTGTCGGCGGGCAGGATCTCGCTAACAAGGCCCCACTGCGTGCCGCCATAGGCCGAGCTGGCCAGGCCCGCCGCCAGCGTGATCGCCAGCAGGCCCCAGACCGGCACGCCGGGTGTGGCCAGGCCCAGCGCGGCGGCCGTGAACAGCAGCCCCAGGCCGGTCAGCGTGGCCCGCGGCGGCATCCGGTCGGCCACCGACAGCAGCGTGGCCGCCCCGATGACCTGGGCGAAC
>JBOHCO010000583.1:0-6424 GCA_050698895.1 Streptosporangiaceae bacterium | reverse complement strand
GATGCGCCGGCCAGATGGTATTCCGGATCGACTCGGCGTACTACTCCGCTGCGGTGCCGGGCGCGATCCGCGCCGGCGGCGCCGCCTGCGGGCCGCCCGCCGCCACGGCCTGACCCGCCCTGACCCGGTCACCGCACAGCCACGGCCCTCAGCGGCCACCCGCCAGCAGCCCCGAGGCGAAGACCCGGACAAGCCGCAGAACACGCCAGCGGCGAGAACACCGCACCCGAAAAGGACCCCAGCATCACCGCCCCTGGCCGCCACAGAAAATCAGACGCCCGAATTCACCCGGTGGATCGAGGCTAAGACATGACAGGCGTCAGCTCGCAGGTGCCGAGGAGACCATGCTCATGACTACACCGACCACGCGGTGGCCCATTACGCGCCCCAGGTCGTCAGCTTCGGCCTGGCCCCGCCGCTGCGTTACGCCGGGGATGAGGTTCTCGATCCGGCGGGGGCTGGAGGGCTGGTTCCAGACCTGGGCTGGCCCGATCGGCTACGACATCGGCGAGCCGGTCATCGAGGCGGGCGGCGACGTCGCCTTCGGCCACGGCCTCACCCACATGACGGGCACGAAGACCGACGGCGAGCTGGTGGATCTGTGGTTCCGGTCCACCGTGGGGCTCCGCCGGACGGCCGCGGGCTGGCAGATCACCCATGAGCATGACTCCACGCCGTTCTACATGGACGGCTCGGGCCGGGCCGCCAACGACCTGAGGCCCTGACCCGCCGGGCCCCCGCGATCCCTTGACCGAGCTTATCGATTATCGTTATTATCGAATATCGATAAGGCGAGCAGAGGGCGGGCAGCGATGGCAACGACACAGCAGCGCCGGCGGCTGACCCAGCCCCTGGAGACGATCACGGCCTTCTTCGGCACCCTGCTGGTGCTCGGCGTGGTCGCCGGGGCCGCGCTGACCATGTTCGGGTCCGGGTCCTTCGAGGGCTTCGGCCGCGGAGCCGTCATCTGCGCCACGCAGCCCAACGCGGGCTACGACAACGGCGGGCCGGTCAGCCATCTGGGCGTCGCGCCCCGGCCCGGCGCATCGATCACGATCAACGGCGCGCTGCGGGCCTGCGCCAGCCACCCCAGCATCGGGCAGCGCATCCTGTTCACGCTCATGCAACTGCCCGGGCTGGTGGTCTGGGCCACCATGCTGTTCCTGCTCTGGCGCGTGATCGTGGCCGCCCGTCGCGACGGCCCGTTCACCGTGCGGGTCGCCGCGGCCATCCGGCGCCTGGGCTGGGTCGTGCTCGCGGGCAACCTGGCCGCCGGGGCGGTGCAGGGCTTCTCGACTGACCAGCTGCTGAACACCATGCTGACTCCGCGAATCAACTACAGTGACGCGATCAACGGGCTGATCCACGGGCTGCCCGTGGCCGTGCTGGTCGGGGCGGCGCTGCTGACCTTCGCCCGCATCTTCCGGCTCGGCGCCCAGATGGACGACGACCTCCAGGGCACCGTGTGAGCAGGCGGCCGGCCGAGGAGCACGACGACGAGGGCCCGGTCGGGGAGGCCGACGCCATCCACGTCCGCCTCGACGAACTGCTGGCCGCGCGGGGGATGACGCTCACCGAGCTGTCCGCCCAGGTCGACCTCACGATCGTGAACCTGTCCGTGCTCAAGAACGGTCGCGCCCGTGCCATCCGGTTCAGCACCATGGCCCGCCTGTGCGAGGTCCTCCAGTGCCAGCCCGGTGACCTGCTCAGCTACCGGCCGCGGGTGTCCTCGGCCTCGGCCAGCCGCCCGGCCAGGTAGCGGCGCTCGGGCTCGGTGGCGGCCAGGTCCAGGGCCTGCCGGTAGGCGGCCGCGGCGCCGGGCCGGTCGCCGAGGCGGCGCAGCAGGTCGGCGCGGATGGCCGGGAGCAGGTAGTAGCCGGCCAGGTCCCCGGACGCCTCCAGGCCGGCCACGATCTCCAGGCCGGCCGCCGGGCCGTCGGCCATGGCCACGGCCACGGCCCGGTTCAGCTCGATGACCGGCGACGGAGTGAACGGCGCTCCCCGGCGGCGGCCTGCGGCGCAGGGAGCGGCCGACCAGGGACACCATCCCCGACCAGAGCTTGTCGCCTAACGCCTCACTGGCACCGGTCACGACCGCCAGCAGCACCGCTCCCAGTGTCACCGCGTCCAACTCCGCCACCCCCACGCCAGGCGAGTACCCGGCCGACCGGCGCTGCCCCGCGTTGCCCGGATATCGGAATAGTGGTCCTGGCTGACCGGACCAGGGCAGCCCGAATCGGGGGTCAGGCTCCCGGTGGCAGCGGGCAGCAGCCCGGCCGGGCTAACGTAGCGCTAAGCAGGCCCGAGCCAGTCGAGCCCGCCACTGGCGATACGCCGCCATCCCGGCCGCCGAGCCGGAGAACGGGCCGAGTGCAGAATGTAATAAGCGGAGGTCAGGTGCAATCCCATCCAGATACGCGCTTGGTCGTGCTGGTGTCCGGGTCGGGCAGCAACCTGCAGGCCCTGCTCAACGCCACCGCCGACGAGGCGTTCGGGGCCCGGGTCGTCGCCGTCGGCGCTGACCGGGACGGCATCGCCGCGCTCGACCGGGCCCGGGCCGCCGGGGCGCCCACCTTCGTGCTGCGGGTCAAGGACTTCCCCGACCGCGCCGCGTGGGACCGGGCCCTGGCCGACGCCTGCGCCGAGTTCGCGCCCGACCTCGTGGTCCTGGCCGGGTTCATGAAACTGGTCGGCCCCGAGTTCCTCCGCCGGCTCGGCGGGCGGCTGATCAACACCCACCCTGCCTTGCTACCGTCTTTTCCGGGCATGCACGCCGTGCGCGACGCCCTGGACCACGGGGTACGGCTGTCTGGGTGCACGATTTTCCTGGTCGACGAGGGGACCGATACCGGCCCGGTCATCGCCCAGGTCGCGGTGCCGGTGCAGGATGACGATGACGAGGCGGTCCTGCACGAGCGCATCAAGCAGGCCGAGCGGGTGCTGCTGGTCGACACCGTGGGCCGGATGGCCCGCGAGGGCTGGTCCGTAACGGGCCGGAAGGTGAGGATCGGGCGTTGACGAAGGTGGCCATCAAGCGCGCGCTGATCAGCGTTTACGACAAGACCGGGCTGACCGAGCTGGCCACCGCGCTGCACCAGGCCGGGGTGGAGATCGTGTCCACCGGGACCACCGCGGCCACCATCGCGGGGGCCGGCGTCCCGGTGACGCCGGTTGACCAGCTCACCGGCTTCCCGGAGTGCCTGGATGGCCGGGTCAAGACCCTGCACCCCGCGGTCCACGCGGGCCTGCTGGCCGACCTGGGCCAGCCGTCGCACCGGGCGCAGCTCGACGAGCTGGGCATCGCGCCGTTCGGCCTGCTGGTGTCGAACCTGTACCCGTTCGAGCAGACCGTGGCCAGCGGGGCCAGCCCCGAGCAGTGCGTGGAGCAGATCGACATCGGCGGGCCGGCCATGGTCCGCGCCGCGGCCAAGAACCACGCCACGGTGGCGGTGATCACCAGCCCGGACATGTACCCGGACATGGTGGCGGCCCTGGCCGGGGGCGGATTCACGCTGGCGCAGCGGCGCCGGCTGGCGGCCCGGGCCTATGCGCACACCGCGGCCTACGACGCCGCAGTGGCGTCCTGGTTCGCGTCCGTCTACGCGCCCGACGAGGTGGCCGCGGACAGCGGCTGGCCCGAGGTGAGCGCGGCGCTGTGGACCCGGCGCGACGTGCTGCGCTACGGCGAGAACCCGCACCAGCGCGCCGCGCTCTATATCCGCGATATCCGCGGCGAGGACGCCGGCCCGGGCGGTGCCGCCAGCGGCCCTGGCATCGCCACCGCCGAGGTGCTGCACGGCAAGGCCATGTCCTATAACAACTACGTCGACGCCGATGCGGCCCGCCGCGCGGCCTTCGACTTCGCCGAGCCCTGCGTGGCGATCATGAAGCACGCCAACCCGTGCGGCATCGCCGTGGCCGCCGATCTGGTGGCGGCGCACCGGCTGGCCCACGAGTGCGACCCGGCCTCCGCCTTCGGCGGCGTGATCGCGGCCAACGGCGTGGTCACCGAGGCGCTCGCGGCCCAGATCGCGGACATCTTCACCGAGGTGATCATCGCCCCGGACTTCGAGCCCGCCGCGCTGGACATCCTGACCAGGAAGAAGAACCAGCGGCTGCTGCGCTGCCCGCCGTCGGCCGGCCGGACCGTCGAGTCGAAGCCGATCAGCGGCGGGCTGCTGATGCAGACCGCCGACCTGGTGGCCCAGCCCGGCGACGAGCCGGCTGGCTGGCAGCTGGCCGCCGGCGAGCCGGCCAGCCCCGCCGACCTGGCCGACCTGGCGTTCGCCTGGAAGGCCTGCCGCAGCGTGAAGTCCAACGCGATCCTGCTGGCGTCCGGCCGGGCCAGCGTGGGCATCGGCATGGGCCAGGTCAGCCGGGTCGACGCGGCCCGCCTGGCGGTCATGCGAGCCGGCGCGCGGGCGGCCGGGTCCGTGGCGGCCAGCGACGCCTACTTCCCGTTCCCCGACGGCTTCGAGGTGCTGGCCCAGGCCGGCGTCCGGGCCGTGGTCGAGCCCGGCGGGTCAGTGCGGGACGGGCTCGTGGTCGAGGCGGCCCAGGCCGCCGGGGTGACCCTGTACTTCACCGGCGTCCGGCACTTCTACCACTGACCTGGCCCCTGACCCGGCCGGCCCTTCAGGGCGCGAAGCCGGGGGCGTTCTGCTGGAGCACCCAGCCGTTGCCGTCCGGGTCGGTGAACGTCTTCCACCGGCCCCACGGCGCTTCCTGGATCTTGTCCTCGGCGAACACCACGCCGCGCCCGGACAGTTCCTCCAGCGTCTGCTCCAGGTCCTCGCAGCCCAGCACCGTGCCGGTGAGCGAGCCAGGCGTCATGGACTCGAACCAGGTCACCAGCGTGATGGCGGTGCCGCCGCCGGGCGGCCGGAGCATGACCCAGCGCATGTCGCCGCCGCCGAAAGAGGTGTCCATCTCCGGCGTGAAGCCGAGCGCGTCGGCGTAGAACTGCTTGGCCCGGTCCTGGTCGCTGACCGGCACCGAGACGACCTCCAGGCTGCGAATGGCCATTCCTGTCGCTCCCTTTGTTAATGGAATCGGTTCTATGAGTTCGCGGCATCCCGCCAGCGGCGGACGATGCCCAGGCAGGCGCGCCAGCCGTCGGCGCACCGCACGACCGCCGACCCGGTCGAGGAGCCGGTCGAGGAGCCGGTCGAGGAGCCGGCCTGCTGGTCCAGCCAGGCCGGCAGCCGCTGGCCGAGCAGCCGCGGGTAGCCGCCGGCCAGGATGCGGCGGGTGAGCTGGCCGCCCAGGCCGTGGAAGCCGACCTGGTGCAGGCGCAGCCGGGTCCGGTCCGTCCCGGCCGCCTCCAGCGTGAACGTGACCGTGGTGTCGATGTTGCCGCCCGCCCAGGACCAGACCATCCGGGCCGGCGGGTCGAGCTCCAGCACCCGGCAGCGGACCAGCCCGTCGAAACCGGGCGCGGGCTTGGTCCGGAGGGTGAACTCATGCCCGACCTCGGGCACGAAGTCGTTCGGCATCAGCCAGGCCGCCAGCGCCTCGCTCGAGGTCAGCGCGGCCCAGACTCGCTCGGGCGGATAGGGGTACTCCACCGTCGCGTCGATGTCCGCCTTCACGCCCCCTCCCGATATTCGCCCAGGTAGTCGCCGAGCGCGGCCGACCGTTCGTGCCAGAACCGCTCCAGCTCGTCGAGCCAGTCCCGCAGCTCGGTCAGCGCCGCCGGGCGCAGCCGGTAGCGCCGGTACCGCCCATCCTGCCGGGCCGTGACCAGCCCCGCGTCCCGCAGCACCCGCAGGTGCTGCGAGACCGCCGCCTGGCTGATGTCCAGCCCGGCCATCAGCTCGGTGACCGTGTGGTCGCCGGCGGACAGCTCCTCCAGCAGGTGCCGCCGGCTGGGGTCAGCCAGCGCCGCGAACCGGTCCGCGCTCCCGGCGCCGGTCACCGGGGCCGCCGCCTTGCGCGGCCGCCCCGGCCGGGCTGCTCCGGGCCGCGTGCTCGCGGGCCGGGGCCCTCGGGGCCTGCTCACATCCGGCGCTAGGCTCATGCGGTCCGGTCTCATTAGTTTTAACTAATGTGTCAAGCGGTCCGGGGGCCGTCCCCATCCCGGTGCCGCCCGGGCTGGCCCCTGCGGGAGCGCCGGGCCGGCCCGCGAGCCTGGTGGCCTGCGGCATCGGGCACAATGGCGCCCGATGACTGCGAAGATTCTTGACGGCAAGGCCACGGCCGCCGCCATCCGCGAGGACCTGACCATCCGGGTCGCCCGGCTGGCCGAGGCGGGCCTGACCCCCGGCCTGGGCACGATCCTGGTCGGCGACGACCCCGGCAGCCACGCGTACGTCAACGGCAAGCACCGAGACTCGGCCCAGGTCGGGATCACCAGCATCCGCGTGGACCTGCCCGCCGACGCCACCCAGGGGCAGGTGGAGGCGGCGGTGGACGAGCTGAACGC
>JBOHCO010000582.1:0-2570 GCA_050698895.1 Streptosporangiaceae bacterium | reverse complement strand
GCATCGGCGGCAACTGGGCCGGCGGCATGGACAACGCGCTGGGCGCCGACTACGGGTGGATGTACTTCGACGGGCCCA
The DNA here is from genome assembly GCA_050698895.1 of Streptosporangiaceae bacterium. GTDB lineage: Bacteria > Actinomycetota > Actinomycetes > Streptosporangiales > Streptosporangiaceae > DASUBV01. Next base: position 2,492 of record JBOHCO010000582.1, on the reverse strand, counting down.
ACAGCTTCAACGGCGACTGCACCAAGACCAATAAGACCGGGTGCTGGGGGCACCGGGACAACATCCTGGGCACGTTCAGCACGTCGCGGTCCTGCGGCGGCGGCCGGGCCGAGCTGGCCATGGGCGCCGGCCACGTGGCCAGGGGCAAGGCCTACGGCGACAGCGAGACCGAGCTTATGGTGGGCGTCTGCGGCCCCACCCCGACCGACGTCGTGCTCCGCTGGGCCAAGGCCAGGTCGCTGCTGCACATCAAGTAACGGCCGGCGGCGCCCCGGCCAAGGGCGCGCCCGCACATGTCGGCGTGTCAGCCGGTTATGTGGATCTTGGCCCGGCTACAGTCGGTCCCGGGTACCGGACGGGCGGCGGGAGGTGACCGTGCCCGGCACGCGTGAGCCGTGGGCCGTCGTGGACCTGTTCTCCGGCGCCGGAGGCATGAGCTACGGGTTCCACGCCCGTCCCGGCTTCGTCATCGCCGGCGCCGCGGACGCGCAGATCGGCAAGCCCAGCACCGGCCGCGGCACGCTCGGCTGCAACGCGACCTACGCCGAGAACATCAGGGTCGCCCCCGTCAGCGCCAACCTGGCTGAGGCCGATCCGGCTGAGGTGATCCAGGCCATGGGCCTGGACGGCCGCGACGTCGCCGTGCTGTGCGCCTGCCCGCCCTGCACCGGCTTCTCCCGGACCAACGCCCGCAACCACGTGCGCGACGACAGCCGCAATGACCTGGTCGGCCGCGTCCCCCGCTACGTCGAACTGCTGCGCCCGCGGATCGTGCTCATGGAGAACGCCCGTGAGCTGATCATGGGCCGCTTCTCCGGCCACCTGCAGGGGCTGCTCGATGACCTGTCCGCGCTGGGCTACCAGGTGTCGGCCCAGACCCATTTCCTGAACGAGTTCGGGCTGCCGCAAAAGCGCGAGCGCGCGCTGATCGTCGCCGTCGCGCCGCCGCTGACCCTGCGCGGCCCGGCCGACCTGTGGTCGGGCTACCGGATCAGCCAGAAGGCCACGCACGTGCGCCGGGCCATCTGGGAACTGCCGCCGATCGCGGCCGGGCAGGCCGGCCCGGGCGACGCCATGCACGTGTCGCCGAGGTTCAGCTCTCCCGTCAACCGCCAGCGCCTGGCCGCGATCCCGCACGACGGCGGCGGCTGGGCCGACCTGCTCGGTCATCGCGATGCCGCCCGGCTGCTGACCCCGGCCATGAAGCACCGGGCCCGGCTGCGCGACCTGGGCAGTCACCCCGACGTCTACGGCCGGATGTGGTGGGACCGGTGCGCGGTCACCATCAAGCGCGAGTGCGGGCACATCGGCAACGGCCGCTACGCGCACCCCGAGCAGGACCGGCTGTGCACCGTCCGCGAGATGGCCATCCTCCAGGGGTTCCCGGCCGGCTACACGTTCGTCGGCACGCTGGCCAACCGTTACCGGCACATCGGCGACGCCGTTCCGCCCCTGATCAGCTACCAGCTCGCCGCCCTGGCCGAGTGGATGCTCACCGGCCGCAGGCCGGAACCAGCGGAGCTGATCCTGCCCGGCAGCCACCTGACCGCCGCGGACATCGAACGCTGCGACTGACCAGGCGGCCGACCTGAGCGGTTCCGACGTGCCCCCCGATGCGCCCGCCGATGCGCCCCCCGACGTGTTCCCCGGCGTTCTCGACGCCTGGGGACCAGTCACAGTGATGGGGCCGCTGGGCGGCGGGAACCGCAACACGGTGCTGGAGATACGGCGCGGCACCGAGCGGCTGGTCGCCCGGAGCTCCGCGCGCTCCCCGGCCAGCCTGGACTGGGAGGTCGGTCTCCTGGACCACCTGGCCCACGTTGGCCTGCGCGTTCCGGCCGTCATCCCGGCCCGCGACGGGCGCCGCCATGTCGACGGCGTCGTCGTGCTGTCCTGGCTTGCCGGCCGCCCGCCGGGGCCGGGCGACTGGCCGGCCGTCGCCGCTTTCCTGCGGCGGCTGCACGGCGTCACCGCCGGCTGGCCCCAGCGCCCCGGTTTCGCCTCGACCCGCGAGCTGATCACCGTTGACCGCGGCGGGGACGCCGACCTGTCCACGATGCCGCCGGACGCGGTCTCCGCCTGCCGCGCGGCCTGGCGCCGACTGGCCGGGACGCCGCAGGCCGTGGTGCACGGCGACCCCGGGCCCGCCAACATCCGCATGTCCAGCGCGGGCGCCGGGCTGGTGGACTGGGACGAGGCGCGGGTCGACTACACCGACCTGGACCTGGCCGACCTGCCCGAGGGTGACTCGCCGGCTCGCTATCTGCCGCCCGTCCGGCTGGCCGCGGCCCGTTCGGCCGTCCGGGCCTGGGAGGCGGCCAGCGGCTGGCGCGCCGAGCCCTCCTACGCGCGCCGCCAGCTAGCCGTGCTCCGGGACGGGTCCGCGGCTCAGCCGCCGGTCGGCTGACTATCCGGCGTCGCGGTCAGCGCGGGCAGCGCGGGCAGCATCCATTGCCAGCCGGAAAGCAAAGAGCTTCCTGCCGCGGCTGGAT
>JBOHCO010000581.1:0-1704 GCA_050698895.1 Streptosporangiaceae bacterium | reverse complement strand
GGGCGACTGCCCTCATGATCCCGGAAAGCCGTCCGCGCCTATCCCGAGCTGACCGATTGCCGGGATCATGAAGGCCCCAATTACGGGCGGCCGTGGGGGGTGATCCGGGCGGGCCCGGAGCGGGGCGGCGTGCGGCGACCGGGCCGGGCCGGGCCGGGCCGAGCAGGTCGCCGCGGCGACCGGCCCGAGGCGGCCTTTGTTATCGAGCATTATTGAGCCATGTCGAGCCGGCCGCCGCGAAGCGCGTCGTGGGCGGCGATGGCCGAGCCGCGCGCTCCGGCCATGTCCAGGTCTGGCACGAGCTCGAAGGTCTCGATGCTGGCCTGTTCCTCGCGCAGGTCGGTGTGCTCGCGGACAGTGGCCAGGAACCAGTCCCGGAACTCGGGCGCCGCCTCGACCACGCCGCCGCCCAGGAAGTAGATGTCCGGGTCGCTGAAGTTGGCCGCGACGGTGAACAGCCGGCCGATGGCGATGGCCTGCTGGCGGAAGATCTCTCGCGCCATGGGGTCGCCGGCCTCGCCGTAGCCGCGCACCATCTTGGCCGCGTCGCGCACCGACTCGACCTGGCTCAGCTCGTGGCCGGGGAAGCGGCTGAGCCAGTAGGGGAGCAGGTTGAGGATGATCCCCGACAGCGAGGCGAAGCTCTCGCCGTCCGCGGGCAGGCCGCAGTTACAGTTCGGGATGGGCTGGCCCGGCTCCAGCAGGCCCTCGGTCGGGATCCGGATGTGGCCCAGTTCGCCGGCCATCCCCGCCGCGCCGCGCACCACCCGGCCGCCCTCGACCACGCCGCCGCCCAGGCCGGTGCCGACGATCAGCGACACCGACGAGCGCCGGTCCGCGTCCGCGCCGAAGTGCGCGTGGTGGGCGTACAGGGACGCTGCGTTGGCGTCGTTGTTGTAGATCACCGGCAGGCCGATCCGGGCCTCGACCGCGCCGCGGATGTCGAAGGCGCGCCAGCCGGCGTCGGCGAAGTTGACCGCGCCGCGGAACGAGATGACCCCGTCCGCGCTGGCCGGCCCCGGGGTATCCAGGCCGATGCCGAGCACGTCCTCGCGCGTCGTGCCGGTGATCATCAGGATCTGCTCGAACGACTCGGCCAGTGCCTCGACCGCGACGGCGGGTCCCTCCCGGACCCGGCTGGGCGTCTCGACCAGGTGGTCCACCAGGAACCGGCCGTCGGCGTCCAGCACCGTCGCGTTGTTGGTCGTCCCCCCGTTATCCAGGCCGACCACGACCTGACCTTCGCCCATCCGGTGCCTCCTTTTGCTCCGCTGGAGCGTACAGCGTGACGGGTGCGGCCGTCGCAGCCGGCGGTCCCGGCGGCGAACCTGGCGGGGGCCGGCGGCGGGGGGCGGGCCTGGTTGCGGTGCCCGGGCGCGCGTGGAATCGTGGAACGATGGGTTCGGGCGCAATCGTCACGCGAAGGCTCTACTTGTCCGTAGGGCTGGCGGTAGGCGGGGCGATCGTGCTCGTGGCCGGGTGCGCCACGGTGCTGGTCGGCGAGACCCGGCGGCTGGAGTCGGCGAGCGGCTGGCAGTCGCTGACGTCGCTGGGCACGGTGCTGATCGGTTGCGGCTTCGCGCTGGGCGTGGCGTTCACCGCGGTGACGACGGCGGGACTGCGGGGCGGTGGCCGGACGCGGGCCGGACAGGGCTCGGCGCCGGCCGAGCCGGGCTCGCTGCCGGGCGACGGTGAGCACCGGCC
>JBOHCO010000580.1:0-1443 GCA_050698895.1 Streptosporangiaceae bacterium | reverse complement strand
GTCCGGGCCCCCGGCCAGCCGGTCCCGGTGACCGGCAGCCCCGGCGCCCCGTAACCGGCCCAGGTCTTCGGCGACCGGCACTTCCCCAATCAGCCCGCCAAGCCCGTCCCGCTGCCCACTCCGGCGACCCTCAGCCACGTCCCCGGCAGCAGGCTCGGCCCGGACCGGGAACGGGTCGAGGAGGCCGGCGAGCACGTGGCCCAGAAGTGGATCCTGACCCGCGGCGAGGACAACATCCGCGACCTGCTGCCCGGCCCGATCCTGCCCCCGGTCATCGACAAGGAGCTGCTGGTCGAGGCCGAGAAGGACCTCGGGCTCTCGCTCCGCGCCTACCAGGAGGCACGGGAGTGGCTGCGCGACGCGTTCTGGGCCCGGGTCCACCGGGAGTTCGGCATCGGTGTCGGCAGGTCGAAGGGATAGCCAGGTGACCGACGGCCCCGCCGCGCGCGAGCCCGACCCGCGGCCCCGGCTGACGATCGTCTCCGGCCAGCTCACGCCCGAGGAGACGGCGGCGGTCACGGTGGTGCTCACCGCCCTGCTCAGCCAGCCGACCGCGGAAGCCCGGCCCGTCCCGTCGCAGTGGTCGGCCCGGTCCCGCTTCCTGCGGGCCCCGGTCACGCCCGGCCCCGGCGCCTGGCGGGCCAGCGCCCTGCCTCGCTGACCCGCCCCGCCGCCCGTCGCTCAGGAAGCGGTGGCCCGTACGCGGTCCAGGACCGTGGTGCGCAGCGCCGCCGGGTCCACGCCGAGGCCGCCAAGTACCTTCACCCCGACGCCCTCGCCCTCAGCGAGCATCCCGAGCAGGAGGTGCTCGGTGCCGATGTAGTCGTGGCCCAGTTCCATCGACTCCCGCAGGGTGAGCTCCAGCACCGTCTTGGCCCGCCTGGTGTAGCCGGGCCGCGGGAACTTGAACCGGCCGGGGCCGAAGGTGTCGTCGGCGCGGCGCCGGATCTCCTCGACGTCGATGCCGATGACGGCCAGCGCCTCGGTGGCCTCGCGGCCGCCGTTGGCGCTCACGCCCGCCGCTACCAGCAGCCGCAGGGTCTCCGCGCGCATCTGATCGGCGGTGACGCCCTGCTCGCCGAGGATCCCGCCGGCCAGGCCCTCGGGCACCCGGGCCAGCCCGAGCAGCATGTGCTCGGTCCCGATGTAGTCGTGGCCCATCGTGATCGCCTCGTCCTGGGACAGCGTGATCGAGCGCTTGGCCAGGTTGGTGAATATCTCGAACACCTCAGTTCTCCTTGCCCGTCGTCTTGCGCCGGGGCGCGTGCTTCTCGTGCACCGTCTGGCGACTGACCTTCAGCGCGTTAGCGATGTCTTGCCACGACCAGCCCCGGTCGCGGGCGTTGTCCACGTGCAGCCGCTCCAGTTCCTCCAGCAGGCGCCGGAGCGAGACCACGGCCCGCAGCCCGACCGCCGGGTCGGAGCTGGTGACTTGCCCGGCCA
>JBOHCO010000579.1:0-1788 GCA_050698895.1 Streptosporangiaceae bacterium | reverse complement strand
CCGCCCGCGTCCCGATCCGGCCCGGGCGTCAGGAGTCTGACATGAGCTTCAGGCTCTTGCCGTTCCAGCGCTCGGCGAACAGGAACCCGAAATTGACCTGGCTGCCCTGGTAGGGGCCGGCCGCTCCGAGGGCCACGCAGTCGGCCGGCGCCGGGCATCCGACGTCATCGAGGGCGTCGCCCTGGTGACGGCCGCCGCCGTGGCTGGGCACGGCCGCCGCGACGGCCTTCCAGGCATGGCCGTTCCAGGAGTCGGCGATGCCCCGGATGGGCCCGGTGAACGCGTTGTTGTTGCCGACGCCGACCGCGAGGCAGCTCCGGGCCGACGCGCAGGACACGGCCTCAAGCACGGGCTCGTGACCGGCTGCGGGAGGCCGGGCCGCGGTCCACTTCCGGCCGTTCCACAGCTCCGTCTCGGCGACCGCGGTCTTGGCGTACAGGATGAGGGACACGTCGTCCGCGTAGGAGCCGCCCACCGCCACGCAGCTGCGCGCGGACCGGCACGAGACGCCGCCGAGGTAGCTGACGTACCTGTTCTTCGGGCGAAGCTGCCGGGAGATCGTCCACTTGCGGCCGTTCCAGGTGTCGGCGAAGCCCTCGGTCTCGGGCGCGGAATCGGGCACCTGCCGGGTGTAGTCGCCGACCGCGACGCAGAACGTCGCCGAGGCGCAGGAGATCCCGTTGAAGAAGGCGCCTCCGGGGCTGCCCTTGGGCTCGGGCGGCTTGCTGACCGACCAGCGGGTGCCGTTCCACGTCGCGGCCAGGGGCGCGACCTTCTCGGCCGGACTGGTGCTGCCGGCCGCCACGCAGAACCGGGCCGAGGCGCACGACAGGGCGTAGAGGCTGTCGTTCTCGCTGCCCGGCAGGGGAGCGAAGACGGCCCCCCACGCGGTGCCGTTCCAGGTCTGGAGGTAGTACTCAGAGCTCTGCGATGGCGTGTACTGGCCCAGCCCCACGCACGACTTCGGCCCGTAGCAGGCCACGGTCCCGATGCTGCCGGCCGCCCCGGCGACAGCGGGGGCGGTCGCCGGCACGCCGAGGGCGACGGCCAGCGCGGCCAGCCCGGACACGATGAGTGAACGCAACGATTCCCTCCCATCTGGCCAAGAATTTCCGGCAGGCTATTGGCCGATGGCGAGGGCGGGGAACTTCGTTACAGCCTATCCGAGGTATCCGGCGCGAGGCCAGGCTTACGGCCGACGCCGCCCCACTGAGTGGAGGGGGCGGTCTCGTCTCCCGGAGCCAGCGGCCGCCATTCCGGGACCCGCACCACGCCGGGCGGGACCAGGTCCAGGCCGGCGAAGAACCGCAGCACCGACGGGTAGTCGCGGGGCGTGGCCGGGCGGGCCACCCGCTGGTTGATCCGGCGGGCCATCTCGGCTGTCGCCTCGGGCTCCAGGTCGGCGCCGACGTGGGTCAGGGCCAGGAAGCTGCCCGCGGGCACGGCCTCCAGCAGCCCGGCCACCAGGGCGTGCGGGCCGTCGCCGTCGGAGATCATGTGCAGGACCGAGACCAGCATGATGGCGACCGGCGCGGCGAAGTCCAGCGCGGCGGCCGCCTGCTCGAGCAGGCGGCCGGTGTCGCGCAGGTCAGCGTCGAGGTAGCGGACGCGGCCTGGCGGGCGGCCGGCCAGCAGCGCGCGGGCGTGGGCCAGGACCACGGGGTCGTTGTCCGCGTACACCACCCGGCAGCCGGGCGCCACGTCCGCGGCGATCTCGTGCACGCCGCCCGCGGTGGGCAGGCCGGTGCCGATGTCCAGGAACTGGCGGACGCCGGCCTGGCCGGCCAG
>JBOHCO010000578.1:0-1599 GCA_050698895.1 Streptosporangiaceae bacterium | reverse complement strand
GTCTAAAACCCGGCCCCGCCGAGTGGCAAGGATCCGGCGCGGGCTGGATCGCGTGCTGCGGCCGCCATTAGGGGCGGCCGAAAGCGGGGATCCGGGCCGGCCCCGAGTGGGGCGGACGGGCGCCGCCGAGGCGGACAGGGTCGCTGGGGAGGACGGGGCGGACGGGGCCACGGGGCACCCGGCCGAAGCGGTCAGGCGTGGGCCCCGTCGGGGTGCGGCAGGTAAGGCGCCTCGAGGCGGGCCCGCTGGCTGTCGGTCAGGTCCAGGTCCAGGGCGGCGACCGCGTCGGCCAGGTGCTGCGGCCGGGTCGCCCCGATGATCGGCGCGGTCACGCCCGGGCGGCTGAGCAGCCAGGCCAGCGCGACCTGAGCCGGCGGCCGGGATAGCTCGGCGGCAACCGCCGCGACGGCGTCGGCCACCTCGTAGTCGGCCGCCCGGTAGTGGTGCTGATCCTCCTGGGCGCGGGCGGTGTCCCGCGCGCCGTCGGGCTGGCGCTTGCCGGCCAGCAGGCCGCGGGCCAGCGGGCTGTAGGGCAGCAGCCCGACGCCCTGGTCGCGGCACAGCGGGATCATCTCCCGCTCGTCGTCGCGGTTGGCCAGGCTGTAGCGGTTCTGCATGGACACGAACGCCGTCCCGCCCGCCCGCCGCGCGGTGTGCTGGGCCTTGCCGAACTGCCAGGCGCGCATGGTCGACGCGCCCAGGTAGCGGGCCTTGCCGGCGCGGACCACGTCGTGCAGCGCGGCCATGGTCTCGGCGATGGGCGTCTCGGAGTCCCAGCGGTGGACCTGGTACAGGTCCACGTAGTCGGTGCCCAGGCGGCGCAGCGAGGCGTCGATGGCGGCCATGATGTGGGCGCGGGACAGGCCGCGGTCATTGGGCCCGGGCCCGGTCGGGTAGTAGACCTTGGTGGCCAGGACGTAGTCCTCGCGGCAGGCGAACAGCTTGCTCAGCAGCCGCCCGGTGATCTCCTCGCTCACGCCGCCGGAGTACATGTCGGCGGTGTCGAAGAAGCTGATGCCCAGCTCGGCGGCCTGGCGGACGATGGGCTCGGCCTGGTCCTCGCGCAGCGCCCAGCTCTGCTCGGCCGGGTCGCCGTAGCTCATCATGCCCAGGCCGATCCGGGAGACGTGCAGGCCGCAGTCGCCGACGGGCGCATGCACCATGGTGCTCATCTGTTAAGGAGCTCCTTTCTGCTGGAGTTGATGGCGGTCGCCCGGGCTCTTGTGCAGTGCCACCCCGGCCACCACCAGCGCGATGCCGGCCAGGTCGCGGACGGTGGGCACCTGGCCGAGCACGACCGCGCCGATCAGGGTGGCGAACATCGGCAGCAGGGCCAGCATCAGCGCGAACGTGGCCCGCGGCAGCCGGGCCATGGCCAGCTGGTCGGTGACGTAGGGGATGACCGAGGAGCACACCCCGACCCCGACGCCCCACAGCAGCCAGCCGGGATGGGCGAAGGCGGGCAGCGCGCCGGGCAGGCCGACCGGGGTGGCGACCACCGCGGCGACCAGCATGGCCGCGCCGAGCTGGTCGATCCCGCTCAGCGGTCCCCGGCTCGCCGCGGTCCCGGCGCGGCCGGCGGTCCCGGCGGGGCCGGCC
>JBOHCO010000577.1:0-1634 GCA_050698895.1 Streptosporangiaceae bacterium | reverse complement strand
GGCCGGCGCCGGCCGGAGGCGCGGAGCGGCCCGGCGCTTGAGCGTGACGATCAGGGTCAGGGCGGCGACGCCGGCCAGGGCCCAGGCGGCCAGCACCCAGGCCGGCCCGGCGGTGCCGTAGCCGCCGAAGTAGACGGCGTTGCGCACGGCGTCGGTGGCGGCGCCGAGCGGCAGCGCGGGCTGCAGGAGGCGCAGCGCCGCCGGGGTGAAGCGGGCCAGGTTGGCGGGCCCGCCGCTGGCCGGCAGGCCGAGCACCAGGAACACCAGGACCCCGGCCGATACCAGCGGCGGCCAGAGGCGGCCGAGTGCCGCGGTGGGAGCGGAGACGGCCAGGGAGAACAGCGCGACGAGGCCCGTGATCGCGGCGAAATGCCCCAGGCCGGACACGCCGTCGGCGACGCCGGCCGCGGTGACGCCGATGACGGCGGCGGCGACGGCGGGCGCGGCCACGCACCAGGCCGGGCGGGACCGGCGGAACAGCAGGGCGGAGGCCGAGCCGGTGGCCAGGCTGGGGACCAGGACGCCCAGGATGATGAAGAACGGGGACAGGGCCTGGGTGTCACCGGGCCGCGGCGGTGCCACGTCGGTGACCGTGAGGGGCCGCCCGGACCGGGCGGCGAGGACGCCGAATGCGCGGGTCAGGGCCTGGGCCGGGCCGGTGCCTCCGGCCTCCGCGACCAGCAGGTGCAAGCCCGCCGGGGAGGCGATCAGGGCGCCGTCGACCTGACGGTGCGCGATCGCCGCCCGCGCGAGGGCCGGGCTGCGGTAGACGTGCAGGTCGAATTCGCTCTGCGCCCCGGTGTTGAGGGCCTCCTCGACCTGGCCGGTGACGGCCGCGGGCGCGACGATGCCGACGGGGAGGTCGTGCGGAGACGGCGCGTGGAAGGCGCTGAGGACCAGGGCGACGAAGAGGGCCGCAAAGCCAGCGTGGGCCAGGATGAAGCCGGCGTGGAGCCGGAACCGGGCCTGATACCTGCGTGCGTGATCTGCTCGCCTGCCCACTGCGGGGGTCCTCCTAGTTTGCCAACGACTGTTGGCTTTAACTCTAGGCCGGGTCGGCATGAATGTCAACGCACGTTGGCAAACAGGTGTTGTCATAACGTGCGACAGCCCGGTAGGGTGAGCACGTGGGCGACCTTGTGATGGCGAGGGCCAGTGCCGGGGCCGGGCCGGCGGACGCTGCGCCGGCGCTGGGGACCGGCGGTCCCCGGTCGGAGGGCACCCGGCGGGCCATCCTGGAGGCGGCCCGGTCGGCGTTCGCGGCGCGGGGATACGAGCAGACCACGATCCGCGGCGTGGCCGCCGAGGCCGGGGTCGACGCCTCGATGGTGATGCGCTACTTCGGGTCCAAGGCCGGGCTGTTCACGGCCGCGGCCACGGCCAACCTGACCGCCCCTGACTTGCTCGCGGTTCCGGCCCGGCAGCGCGGTGAGGTGCTGGTCCGGACGTTCGTGGACCGGTGGGAGCACGCCCCGACCCGCGATGATCAGCTGATGCTGCTGCTGCGGACGGCGGTGACCAGCGAGGCGGTGGCCGCCCGGCTGCAGGCCATGCTCGAGCAGCTGATCACCTGGCCGATCGCGGCGCTGGGCGAGCAGGACGCGGCCGAGCGCGGCTCGCTCATCGCGGCGCAG
>JBOHCO010000576.1:0-4049 GCA_050698895.1 Streptosporangiaceae bacterium | reverse complement strand
ATTTCCAGGATCATGAACCCGCGCCTTCCGGACCGGGCCTAGCACGCGATCCGGCCGTCCGCAACCCCAGCCCACACGAACCCGGCTTGATGGCACATCGACAGCGACGCCGGGGTGGAACCAACTGGACATCCACGAGGTCAGCAGTGGACTGAGGACGCAGCCGACTGGGGTGCTTGGGGCCATTGTTACCGGCGGGGTGGGAAGGCCCGACGCGGTGCATTGGCCCTGCGATCGGGCTCGCGGGCCGACAGCAGGCCAGCCGCCGCTGGGCGCCGCGGGCGCCTGGGCACGCGGCTCGTGGGAGAATCCTCACTGTGGCTGCTGTGCTGGGGACCAGCCTGGCGCCGGGTGATATCGGCAGAATGTCGGTACCGCACGCTAGCGTCGTGGCATGACTCTGGAGACGCGAGTTGACACACTCGAACGGGATGTGGCGTTACTCCGGGCGGAGACCCGCGGATGGGCCACGATCGCCATGGCGGCGGATCGGAAGGCCGACATGAACGCGGAGCTGCTCAACCTGATCTACCGGGAACTCCTTGAGATCAACACCACGCTGAAGCCAGACGTGGCCAGTCTCAAGACCGATGTCGGCGTGCTCAAGACCGATGTCAGCGACCTGAAAACTGACGTCGGCGTGCTCAAGACCGATGTCAGCGACCTCAAGACTGACGTCGGCGTGCTCAAGACCGACGTAGCTGCACACGGCGACATCCTGCGCGAGCACGGCGACATGCTGCGCGAGCACGGCGGCATGCTGCGGGAGATCCTGGCTCGACTGGCCTAGCCTGTCCTGGACGGAGCGCAGCATCGAGGGACGGGGGCGCAGTGCCGGAACGACGCGTGGAGATGAACGACGGGCTGGCCGAGCGCGTGGTGCGCCGGGCCATCGCCGCGCTGGCCAACTCCTACGGGGCGGCGCCCGCGCGGGCCACCGCGGCCAGGGAGCTGCTGGTGCATGCGCTGGAGGGCGAATCGCAGGAGGCTGACGCCGTAGACGGATACGCGGCCGCGGCGGCCATCGCGGCGCTGGCCCACGCGATCGAGGCCGAGGCGGGCCGGGGCCTGGACTGGCTGGCCGTGGCCGCCCTGGAGGAATGGGACTTCCACCATCCCGAGAACCCGCTGTAGGGCTGTTACCGGGCTGGCCGTTACCGGGCTGGCCATCGCCGCCAGCGCGCATAGGCGCGGTCAGGCTGGGTCAGGCGGCCGGCAGGCCCAGCAGACGGGCCGCGTTGCCGCCCAGGATGAGCCGCTCGTCGGCGTCGTCCAGGCCCAGGGCGCGGACCTCGCCGGCCGGGTCGTCAGTGCCCATGTCGAAGGGCCGGTCCGAGCCGAGCAGCACGTGCTCCGCCCCGGCGTAGCCGACCAGGCCGGCCAGCAGGGCCGGGTCATGGGTCAGCGAGTCGTAGTAGAACCGGCGCAGGGCGTTGTCGGGGCCGATCGGGGCCCTGGCCGCGGCCTCGGGGCGGACCTCATGGGCCCGGCGCAGCCGGCCGCGGACGGCCTGCAGCCCGCCGCCGCCGTGGGCCAGCAGGATCCGCAGCCGGGGAAAGCGCTCCAGCACGCCGGCCGTGGCCAGGTGCGCGGCGGTGATCGTCGTCTCCAGCGGGTTGCCGACCGAGTTCCACAGGTACCGGGCGTCCAGGGCGGGCTGGCCGGGCAGGCCGCGGGTGGTGGGGTGCACGAAGATGAGCGCCCCGGTGGCCTCGGCCGCCTCCCAGAACGGCAGGAACCGGTCGTCGCCCAGGCAGGCGCCGACCACGCTGGCCGGCACCTCGGCCCCGCACAGGCCGGGCACCCGCATCAGCTCGGCCAGTTCGCGGGCGGCGGCGTCGGCGTCCTGGAGCGGGACCGTCCCGAGCGCGGTCACGCCGGGGCGGGCCGCCGCCCCGGCCAGCCCCTCGTTCTGGATCCGGCAGATCCGCAGCGCCTCGTCCAGCTCGGCCTCGACCGGGCAGAGCATGATCCACGGCGACAGCAGCAGATGGTCGACGCCGACCGCAGCGGCCTGGCCGAGCATGACCTCGACGTCGGTGAACTCGCCGACGACCGAGGTCAGCCGACGGCCGCGGAACAGCACCACCTGGCGGCCGTCCTCGCGGAGGATCTCGGGACGCCAGTCGTCGGGCACCGCGGCGGTCAGCATCTCGGGCACGACGATGTGGCAGTGGGTGTCGATTACCAGGGTGTCGGCGACCGGGAGGCCGGCGACCGGGGGGCCGGCGACCGGCATGGGGCCGGCCGTCAACGCGTCTTCCCCGGCTCCGTCCTGGCCGCGGGGCCGGAGGAGCCCGGCGCAGTGGTGTCATCGACCACCGGCCGCACGGTGCCGCCCAGGTACAGGGCGCCGATCTCCGGGTGCTCGAGCACCTCGCGCCCGGTGCCCGCCAGCCGTACCCGGCCGTTCTCCAGCACCACCCCGTGCGTGGACAGCCGCAGGCCGGCGCGGGCGTTCTGCTCGACGAGCAGGATGGACTTGCCCGCGGCGTTAAGCATGCGCACGGCGTCGAAGACCGACTTGAGCACCTTCGGGGACAGGCCCATGGACGGCTCGTCCAGGATGATCAGCGCCGGGTCCAGCATGAGGCCGCGGGCGATCTCCACCAGCCGCTGCTGGCCGCCGGACAGGCTGCCGGCCTTGTGGTGCTCCCAGGACGCCACCTCGGGGAACAACTCCTCGACGTGCGCGCGCCGGCGGGAGACCATCTGCCGGGACAGGGTGTAGCCGCCGAGGTCCAGGTTCTCCCGGACCGTCATGTCCTTGAACAGGCTGTGGTTCTGCGGCACGTGGACCAGGCCCATCTGGAGGATCTGGCGCGGGCTCTTGCCCGCGACCGGCTCCCCGCAGAGGGTGACCTGGCCGCGCCGGGGCCGCAGCAGGCCGCTGATCGTGGCCAGCAGCGTGGACTTGCCGGACCCGTTGGGCCCGACCACGCAGGTGATCCCGCCGTCGACCACGGTCAGGGACACGTCGTGCAGGATGTCGGCGCCGCCGTAGCCGGAGACGACGTCCTCGACGACGAGGATGGGCGTGCTAGCTGGGGACATCTTCGTCTTCCTCCGCCGTGCCGAGGTAGGCGTCAAGCACTCGCGCGTCATCGCGGATGACCTGCGGCGGGCCCGTCGCGATTACCTCGCCGTAGTCGAGCACCGTGACGCGGTCGCACAGGCCCATGACGAAATCCATGTTGTGCTCCACGATCAGGAAGGTCTTGCCCGAGCGGTTCAGGTCCTTGATCCGGGCCGCGATGTGGTTGATCAGCGAGGGGTTGACGCCGCCGGCCGGCTCGTCGAGCAGCACCAGGTCCGGGTCGGTGACCAGCACGTAGGCCAGTTCCAGCAGCTTGCGCTGGCCGTAGGACAGGGTCTCGGCCAGCGCGTTGGCGTGCCCGGCGATCCCGGTGAACTCCAGCAGTTCCATGGCGTGTCGCCGGTCGGCGGGTCCGCCCGCCCGGGCCAGCGGGTTGCGCACGCCGCTCCGGTGCTGGCCGGCCACCAGCATGTTCTCCATGACGGTGAGCCGGGGGAAGATCCGGCTGAGCTGGAAGGTCCGGCCGATGCCGAGGCCGAAGACCTTCTGCGGCGAGGCGTTGGTGATCTTCGCGTCGCGGGAGTAGACCTGTCCCGAGTCCAGCCGCTCGTAGCCCGTCATCACGTTGAACAGCGTGGTCTTGCCGGATCCGTTCGGGCCGATCAGCCCGGTGATGCTGCCCTCCGCCACCTCCAGCGTGGCGTCGGTGAGCGCTTGCACGCCGCCGAAGGCCTTGGCCACATGCTCGGTGCGCAGCAGCGCGGTGCTCATCTGCCTGCCTCCTTGCCCCGGCCGACGGCGGGCTGCGGCACCACCTGGTCCCCCGGCGGTGCGGCGGTCGTCGGGGGCCGCGCGGCCTGGCGGCTGCGCCACTTCGAGATCCGCTCGCCGGTCGTGGGGATGATGCCACGCGGCACCAGCAGGATCACGGCCAGGAACAGGGCTCCGAGCAGGATCTCGCTCAGGTAGTCGTTGTTGAGCTGTACGGTCAGGTACTGCTGAGCGGGCTCGA
>JBOHCO010000575.1:0-2690 GCA_050698895.1 Streptosporangiaceae bacterium | reverse complement strand
GCCTCGATCTCCCTGGCCACCATGGCCTGCTCGGCGGTGGGCTGGCGCACCGCCGCGAACCGCTGGCCGGTCTCGCCGAGCGTCGAGACCAGGGTCTCGACGCTTTCCATCAGCGCCAGCCACGCGTCCTGCAGCCGGCCGATCGGCTCGCGCTGCGCGCGCCTGCGGTCCAGCGCGGCTGCGATGCTCGCGCGAATGTCCCGGTCCATGGTCCCCCTCCGCGTTTCCCTACCCGCAGCTTCCACCGATTTCGCCGATGGCCTGAGGCACGATTAGCTTAATCTTCAGGCCCTGTTTTTGAGCCGCCGTAGTCTCGCGCCAGGATCCTATGGGCGAAGGACCCGAGTTCGGAGCGGGACCATTGTTAATGCCATGAAAGGTCTAAACCGGCGGAATGATCACGGAGGAGGCAGGCATGGCCAACGGTGAGCATCACGGCGGGTCCGGTGGTGACCCGGGCCCGGTGGTCTTCGTGCTGTTCGGGGCGACCGGGGACCTGGCCCGGCGGATGGTGCTGCCCGCGTTCTACCGGCTCGCCCTCGAGGGGCTGCTGCCGAAGCAGTGGCACCTGGTCGGCAACGGCCGCGGCGACGTGGCCCACGAGGACTTCCGGGCCCACGTCCACGACGCGCTGACCGAGTTCGGCCCGCAGCCCAAGCCGGGGGAGTGGGACGCGTTCGCGGAGCGGGTGTTCTTCGCCGGCGGCGGCTTCGACAGCGACAACCCCGGCAGCCTGCTCGACGGGCTGGACCAGGCCCGCAGCTCCCTGGGCGCCGATCCGCAGCTGGTCCACTACCTGGCCGTGCCGCCGGTCGCGTTCGCCGGGCTGACCAAGGCGCTGGGCCAGCACGGGCTGGCCGCGGGCGCCCGCGTGGTCTACGAGAAGCCGTTCGGCACCTCGGGCGAGGACTTCCGCGAGCTGGACCAGGTGGTGCACTCGGTGCTGGACGAGCAGCAGGTGTACCGGATCGACCACTTCCTGGGCAAGGAAGCGACCCAGGACCTGCACCTGATGCGGTTCGCCAACCGGTCAACCGCCGCGTTCTGGAACGCCGAGCATGTCGATTCGGTGCAGATTGACGTGCCCGAGACGCTCGGCATCGACGACCGGGCGCAGTTCTACGATGCCACCGGCGCGGTGCTGGACATGCTGGTGACGCACCTGTTCCAGGTCGCCGCCGAGGTGGCCATGGAGCCCCCGGCCAGCCTCGGCCCGCTCGACCTGCAGGCCGCGCGGGAGACGGTCATCGGGTGCTTCCGGCCGCTGGACCCGGCCGAGGTGGTGCTGGGCCAGTTCGACGGCTACCGCGACGTGCCGGGGATCGACCCGCACTCCAGCCGGGACACCTTCGTCGCCGCCCGGCTGTGGATCGACAACCCGCGCTGGCGGGGCGTGCCCTTCTACCTGCGGACCGGCAAGCGCATGGCCGCCTCCGGGCAGCGGGTCAGCCTGGTGCTCCGCGAGCCGTACGGGCCGCTCAGCGGCCAGGTGCCGGCCGGGGCCAACGTGCTGTCGTTCTCGCTGGCCGGCGACGGCGAGGTCGATCTGGCGCTGGTCGCGAAGAAGCCCGGGCCCGGGCTCGACCTGGATGTGGCCCACGCGTCGATCCCGCTGGCCACCCTGCCGGGGGCGGATCCGCTGCCGCCGTACGTGCGGCTGATCCACGACGTGCTGCTCGGCGACCGGTCGCTGTTCACCCGCCCCGACGGGCTGGCCGCGGTCTGGCAGGTGGCCGGGCCGCTGCTGTCCGGCCCGCCCCCGGTCCAGTCCTACGCACCCGGATCCTGGGGCCCCGCCCGGGCGCGCGACCTGATCGCGCCCGGGCGGTGGCTCCTGGGTCAGTAGGACTGCCCCGAGGACTGGATCTGGACTAGCCCAGCTTGCGCAGCGCCTTGATGAAGGCGGGCAGGTCGGGAGTGCCCAGGCCGGTCATGTTGTCGTAGCCGGGCCGCGTGACCTGGCCGGTGTAGCCCTTCATGTGCGGGTTCTGGTCATCGTTGGTGGTCAGGCTGGGGATCCGGTTCTTGGTCGGTCCCAGGCAGATGTTGGCGAACTCGGTCAGGTCACACTCGATCCCCCGGTACCGCGCCGGGCTGCGGCTGGTCAGCGGCAGGGTGTCGAAGAAGGCGCCGGTCCCGTGCAGCCGGTAGATCGCCGGGTTGATGAACCCGAACGGCGCCCGCTGGCCCTGCTGGGCCGCGGTCACCATGCCGGCCACCAGCGGCGAGCTCTCGCTGGTTCCGCCGATGCTCTCCTGGAAGAACACGGGCGCCTTGCCGCTGAGATTCAGCAGGCCCACGTTTATCCCGGTGAACGGGTCGGCGTCGGCCGAGATGTCCGGCGCGCTGCGGGTGGTGCCCAGCGCCTTCGGGACCACGCCCCGCTGGTAGGCCGGCCGGGCCCAGTGCACGCTCGGCCCGCCGCCCGAGGCGCCGTCCTCGTTCGCGAACACCCAGGCGCCCTTCTTGAGCTGGGAGATCCCGGTGGACCAGCCGGTCTCGAACAGCCGGCCGCCGGTCTTGCCGATGCCCAGCGTGGTGCCGCCGACGGCGATCGCGTCCGGGTCGACCGACGGCTCGAGGACACCGGAGCCGTCGCCGGCCGAGAAGTACATGCCGACGCCCTCGGCGGCGGCGCGGACCAGGTAGGCGTGGACCAGGTTGGTCTGCGACAGCGGCTGCGACTCGCT
>JBOHCO010000574.1:0-1319 GCA_050698895.1 Streptosporangiaceae bacterium | reverse complement strand
GCGTGACCCGGCCGGGCGGCGCGGCCCGCGGTTAGCGGTCGCGCTCCTGGCGGCGGCGCCAGCGCTCTTCCAGGCGCTCCATCATGCCCTGGCTGGGGGCCCGGGCGCCCCGGCCCCGGCCCCGGTGCTCACGGCGTTCCTGCCGTTCGCTGGCCAGCCCGCGACCGGTGCTGATCCCGGTCATGTGCCGGTAGCTGCTCAGCGCCCACATGCTGCAGGCCAGCATGACCACGAACCCGGCGACGCCGATCCACAGGTCCTTGATGGCCACCCCGGCCACCAGCAGCCCGACCCCGAGCACGAAGCCCACCACGGCCTGGATGACCCGCCGTCGATAGTGCACCCGCGGGTCGCTAGCGCGCACCGCGCGGGCGAACCGCGGGTGCTCGGCATAGAGCGCCTGCTCGATCTGCTCGAGCTGACGCTGCTCGTGCTCAGAGAGCGGCACGTTGCCTCCCGTTGACTCACGCAGGGACGGGCCCGATGACCATCGCCACGGCCTTACGCCCAGAATACGAGCGCTGGTGCGTCATGGGGAAGGGTACACGGCGCTCCGGGCTGCCCGGTCCGCTGTGTGATCGAGCACCCTATCCCTTCTGTCACCTGCATATCTGGCGTGTCCAGCAAAAAAGGGCTAATCCCGGCCGGGTTCCTGCGGATCCACCAGCGCGGCCGGGCGGACCGCCCCGGACCCGAACCGGCTGGTGATCCGGTCCAGCGCCCGCTCGGCGTCCCGCCAGGACTCCGGCCGCTCCCCCAGGGCCAGCTGGGTGGCGGCCTCGGCGGCCGGGACCAGGCCGCTGACCCGCACCCCGACCAGCCGCAGCCGGGTGCCGGGGCTCAGCCCGGCCCCCTCGTACAGCGAGCACGCGGTGGCGTAGATGCGCTGTGCCACGTCGGTGGGCTCGGGCAGCGTGCGGGACCGGGTGATCGTGGTGAAGTCCGCCCGCCGGAGCTTCACCACCACCGTCCGGGCCGCGTTGCCGCCCGCCCGCAGCCCCTGGGCCGTCCGCCCGGCCAGCCGCAGCAGCTCGCGGCGGATGAGCTCGGGGTCGCCGATGTCCTCGGCGAAGGTCTCCTCGGCGCCGATGCTCTTCTCGTGGACCGTCCGCTCCACCCGCCGGTCGTCCCGGCCCGAGGCCAGCCCCGACAGGTGGGCGGCCGCCGCGCGGCCCAGATCCCGCTCCAGCACGTCCACCGGGGTGGCGGCGATGTCCCCCACCGTCCGCAGTCCCAGCCGGGCCAGGACCTGGCCGGTCTGCCGCCCGACGCCCCACAGCGCCGACACGGGCAGCGGGTGCAGGAAATCGAGCACGCCG
>JBOHCO010000573.1:0-1729 GCA_050698895.1 Streptosporangiaceae bacterium | reverse complement strand
GCGGGAGGGCGCCGGGCTGCTCGCGGCCGCGGCCGCCATCCGGGCCAGGGGAGACCGGCCCGGCCCGCCCGCGCTGCGCGCCGCCGTCGACCAGGCCACCGCGCGCCTGGCCAGCCGGCTCGAGGCGGCGCAGCCGGTTACTGATCCAAATCTCGCTGCCAGCCAGGCGCTGTCCGCGCTGGCCGACCTCACGGCACGGCTGGCCTGCCGATATTAACCAGCCCGTGCTAGCCGGCCGATATTACATTGCCTGCCGGGACGGGCCTCGTGTCAGGATGACGCTCGTGTTCGTTGCTGGCGCGCGCAGGCCCGGACCGGCGGAAGAGGGATCACATGGCGTCAATCATCCGTGAGGCGGCCATCGCCGCCCCGGCGGCCACGTGCTGGGACGCGCTGCGCGCCTTCGACGCGCTGCACGAGCGGCTGGCGCCCGGATTCGTGACCGCGCTCACGATGACCGGCGACCGCGAGCGGCGGATCACCTTCCTCACCGGCGCGGTGGCCACGGAGTTCCTGATCGGCATCGACGAGCAGGCGATGCGGCTCGCCTACACCGTCACGGAGAGCCCGCTGGGGGCGACGTTCTACTGCGCGTCCAGCCAGGTGATCCCGGCGGGCGAGGGGGCGTGCCGGTTCGTGTGGGCCATCGACGTGCTGCCCGACGAGCTCGGCCCCCGGATCGGCGAGCTCATGGACGCCGGGCTCCGCGCCATCACCGCGAAGCTGGGGAGCTGACCTGGCGCTGGCGGTACCGGTGGTTGGCCACGTTGACCTGATTGGCGCAGCGGACGGTGCAGAAGTGACGGCGCCCGTTGCGTGAGGTGTCGATGAAGGCAACCTCGCATCCGGCCCGGCTGCAGACCCGGAGCCGGGCCCCGGCCCCGCCGTCGATCACGTGGGCCAGCCCGGCCGCGGTCAGCGCCCGCACGCGCGCCGCCAGCCCGGTCGCCACGGGCGCGTAGTGGAAATGAAACGGCTGGCCCGGGCCGTGGCTGACCAGCCGGGGGCGGCAGTCGGCCGTGACGAGCAGCGCGTCGGCGAGCTGAGCCTTGTTATCTATGGTGGGGGTCTCGAAGATCTCCCGGAGCCGCATCGTCCAGGATTGCACCGCCAGCGTCTCGTCGGTGGTCGGCTCCGGCTCGTGCACGTCGTAGCCGCGCAGCACCGCAGCCAGGGCCGGCGCGTCGGGGGCCGGGTGGTTGACCAGCCAGACGGCGATGTGCGCGCCCGCCACCGTGTAAGTGTTGAACAGCATAAGGCCATTACAACAGACTGGCCGCATGGACTACGGACTTGCCCGCCGCATGTGGCACCTGCTGGAGCCGGTCCACGCCGTGTTCTGGTACGCGCCGGTGGTGTTCGAGCAGGCGGCCGCGCTCGGCTACGACGTCTCGGTCCGCTGGCCGAGCTACTTCGCCTACCCGCTATCCCCGCTATCCCCGCGCTAGCTACCCACGAGGCGGTCCAGGAACTCGGCGAAGGCGCCCTCCTCGGCGTTCAGCGCGGCGGCCGGGTCGTCGGCCCGCGCGATCATCATGGCCACCTCGTTGGCGGCGGCGCGCCCGAGGTGAGCGAACGCTTCGACGTGACCCGGGTCGATGCGGCCCTGCTCCGCCGCGTACGCGAGAGCGGCCCTGATCGCTCCCAGGTTGCCCTGCTCGTCCAGCTCGCGCCACCGCTGCCAGCCGAAGACCGCGGGCGCGTCGATCAGGACGATCTGCCGGACGAC
>JBOHCO010000572.1:0-1581 GCA_050698895.1 Streptosporangiaceae bacterium | reverse complement strand
GGACGAGAAGGAAGCGAAGTGTCGTGCTTACCGACAGTGAACAGCGAGAGCTCTTCCAGCTCGGACAATATCTCCGGGATGCCGACCACGGGTTCGCCCGGCGGCTGGCCATCCTTCAGGGTGTGCTGCGCTGGGCCGCACCCGGGCGGCAGAGGTACCTGCTGGCCGCGGTCGCGCTGGCGTCCGCGTTGCTGCGACCCGCCGCGGCGGCGGCGCGGCTGCTGACGGCGTGTGTCGAGGCCGTCGTGGTAACGGAGTCGGTGACCGTGATGGTTCTCGGCGACATGGCCTGGCTGGACTGGGAGCCCGGGAAGGCGCCGGGTCACGGCTCCTTCCCGGCGCGCGGCCGGCCTTGGCCGCGCGGAACGGGACGGCCATGAACACCCCCGGACGCGCGGATGAGCGGGCAGACGGATGTCGCCTGGCTGACCTTGAGAGGGCCCACCAGCGCACACGCTGGCCTCACGGCTCCCGTCTCGATCTGGTGGCCGGCTTGGGTTTCTCACCTCCGGCAGCCTGGCCGGTCGCCATCCCCTTTGTCCGCAGCGCTGTAAGTCGGCGACCGGGTGTCGGGGGACAGTCGGCCGGCGCCCGGCCGCCGGGGCGGGGCGGAAACGGCGGAAGTGATTGCGATGGGGGGAGCGGCTCAGGGCGTGACCCCGCTGGCGATGCGAACACGCAGGGCTGTGGCCAGACAGCAATCCGCTGCGCCGGACTTCGGATCGGGCGGAGTTCGTCGTCGTCGCCGTCATCCTGCTGGCTGCGCTCACGGTCGGGTTGCCGCTGGCTGCGCTGGCCGCGGCCCGGTGGGCGGCGGGTTCCGGGAGCCGGGCTGGCTCGGCTCAGGCCGCGCGGCATCAAACGGCAGCGGCAGGGGCCCGGCGCTACGGTGCGCCGGCCATGGCGGCGGGTGCCCTCTTACCAGCACCGGCGTCGCGGGTGCTCACGCGATGGCCCGGTTCCACACGGCTCCCTGCGGGGGCGGCCAGCGTGAGGTCTGGCTTGAGCGCACCCAGCACCATAGCGGCGCAGGGCGGCCGGCTGGCTAAGCCGGCCGGCCCGGACCTGCTGCGTGAGGTGATCGATCCGGAGACCGGCATCAACATCGTTGACCTGGGGCTGATTTACGACGTCTCGCTGTCAGGTGACGGTGCGGTGACGGTGCGGATGACGCTGACTCCGCCTGGGTGACCGCTCAGCGGATACATGGAGGATGCCATTCACGAGACCCTGCGGGGCGGGCCGGGTGTGCGCCAGATCGACGTGAGGATCGTGTGGGACCCGCCGTGGGATCCCCCGGCGTACTCGGTGTCGAACTGGTACCGCAGCGGCTTGGGGTCATGATCGTCGGCCCGCCGTGCCGCCGGGCAGGTCGGCCAGGCGGCCGGCCGCCGTTGTCAGCTCCTTGTGCTCGCCGGCCAGGACGATAGTGTTTGTCACCCAGGCTGGCCAGTGCAGCCCCCGGTAGATGGTCTGCTCCTCGGCCAGCGCATGCGGAAGTATCTCCTCGGCCAGGTAGGCGACCAGCTCGGCCACGGCAAGCTCGTGTGGCTGCCCGTCGGCCGCGGCCTCGGACACGGC
>JBOHCO010000571.1:0-5819 GCA_050698895.1 Streptosporangiaceae bacterium | reverse complement strand
CCGATCGGGTGCTGGTAGAACTGATTCTCGGTCTGGCCGTCGTAGTTGTTCGGGATGATCCCGTTGGCGAAGATCGACAGGTCGGCGAGCAGCGGCGCCCAGGGGAACTTGAGGTGGATGACCACCGTGTAGGGCGACGGGGCGTCCACCGAGGAGATGGCCGAGTCGAGGTAGGCCCAGCCCTTGGTCGCCTTGCGGTTCTGGTCGATGGAGAACTTCACGTCGGCCGAGGTCATCGGCTTGCCGTTGGAGAACTTGACGCCCTTGCGCAGGGTGATCGTGTAGGTCTTCTTGTCCGCCGACATGGTGTAACCGGTGGCCAGGTAGGGCCGCACGCCCTTGCCGCTGTTGGTCACGGTGAACAGCGGCTCGTAGATCTGTTCGAAGATCCAGATCGAGTTGTTGTCGAACACCGTGGTGTTGTTCATCGACTGGGCGTCCTGCACGGCCGCGAAGACGAGGTTGCCGCCGCGCTGCGGGCCGCCGCTCGTGCTTCCGGTCGATGACGTCCCAGATCCCGATCCGCAGCCGGCCAGGACCGCGAGCGCCGTAACCGCCACCCCGGCGATCAGGCCCCGCACTGCAGTAGGTCGTTGTATCACTGATAACTCCCTGGGTCGGTAGGGGCGCGGCTGGGAGGGCCGCGACCCCGTGGACAGTTGCGCGGCGGGCCGCGCCGGGGTACCTGCGCCGACTGGGACGGTGCTGGCTCGGGCTGTATTGCCGTATGCGGTCGTACCGGGAGAAGCTGTGTCAGTCGCCCGCATCGCTACGCGGTGTGAGCGAAATTACCGGAGCAAACCTTTGTCTGTCCTAATCTGGCGGCAAGCTCACGATTTGTAAATAGAGGGCTGATACCTGGACTACGAGATTTACGGTGTTGTAACGTTGCGCGCCGTGCGCTACCTCGTGCTGGGCTGCGGTGCCATCGGCGGCACCGTCGCCGCAGGTCTCGTCCGTGACGGCCATGACGTGCTGGTGGCCGACGCCGATCCCGCCGTCGTCGCCGCGGTGAACTCGGCTGGCCTGCGGGTCACCGGGCCGGTCGAGGAGTTCACCGTCCACGTGCCGGCGGTGCTGACCGCCGACCTGCCGGACAAGATCGACGGGCCGGTGCTGCTCGCGGTCAAGTCCCACCACACCGCCGCCGCGGCCGTCCAGCTCACCGGCAAGCTGCGCGGCGACGGCTACGTGCTCTCGCTCCAGAACGGGCTGAATGCCCAGGTCATCGCCGACGCCGTCGGCCCGGGCCGGGTCGTCGAGGCGTTCGTCAACTTCGGCGCGGATGTCATCGAGCCCGGCGTCGTGCTGCGCGGCAACCGCGGCACGTTCATGATCGGCGAGCTGGACGGCACGCTGACCGACCGGGTCCGCGCGCTGACCGCGAACATCGCCGACGCCGAGCCCACCACCGAGGTGCTCGGCTACCTGTGGGCCAAGGAGGCCTACGGGGCCCAGCTGTGCGCCACCGCCGTCAGCGACCTGCCCATCTACGCCGTCTTCGACGATCCGGCCTACCGGGAGCTGCTGCTGGCCGTGGCCCGCGAGGTGCTGGCCAGGGCGCCGGTCCGGCCGGTGGGCTTCGACGGCTTCGACCCGGCCGACCTGGAGGGCTCGCTGGCCCGGCTGGCCGACTTCAACCGGGCCTCGGCCAAGACCCACTCCGGCGTCTACCGCGACCTGGCCATCCGGCACCGGCCCACGGAGGCGTCCGCCATCCTGGGCCCGCTGTCCGGCGGGCCGCTGATTACCCCGCTGATCATGCGGATCGCCGAGCTCATCGCGGCCATCGAGCGCGGCGACCGCACCTGCACCCGGTCCAACCTGGACCTGCTGGCCGCCTACGAGCGCCTGGAGCGCCTGGGCCGCCCGCTGAACGCCGTGGTCCGCGCCCTGCCCGTCCCCGAGCGGGCCTGGCCAGGGACCGGACCGCTGGCCGGGCGGCCAGTGGCGATCAAGGACATCGTCGCCGTGGCCGGGGTGCCCACCACCTGTGGCAGCCCGGCCAGCGACCCGTCGCCGGCCGGGCGGGACGCCGCCCTGGTCGCCCGCCTCCGGGCGGCCGGCGCCGAGGTCTTCGCCACGACCCAGTGCCTGGAGTACGCGGCCGGCTTCGCCCACCCCGAGATCGGGGACACCCGAAACCCGCGCGACCCGTCCCGCACCTCGGGCGGCTCGTCGGGCGGGTCCGCTGCCCTGGTCGCCGCGGGCGTCTGCGACCTGTCGATCGGCTCGGACACCGGCGGATCGATCCGCATCCCGGCCGCCTACTGCGGCATCGTCGGCCTCAAGCCCAGCTACGGGCTGGTCCCGGTGGACGGCGTCTTCCCGCTGTCCCCCAGCTGTGACCACGCCGGCACCCTGACCGCCACCGTGCCAGGCGCCGCCGGCCTGCTGACCGCCCTGACGAACTCCCACGCCGCCTCGACCGAACCCGCCGCCCCCCACGCCACCTCAGCCACCAACGCCACCGCCGCCCCCGGCCCCGCCCCGGCTCCGAACGACGTGGCTGGTCCTTTCACGTCGCTAGAGCGACGTGATTGGCCCTTTCATGACGCTAGCCGCGGACCGGACGCGTCCGAGGCAGGGGTCCGTGGGGCCGGTGTGGCAGGAGTGGGCGACCCAGGCGGGTCCGGCGGGGCGCCGACGTTTACGGTCGGGGTGCTGGCCGGGCAGCTGGCCGACGCCTCGGTCACCGACGAGGTGCGGGCCGCGGTCCGGGGCGCCGTGGGCCGCCTGGCCGAGGCCGGCTGGGCGGTGCGCGAGATCAGCGCCTCGTGGGTCGACGAGGCGGCGGAGTGGGAGCAGGTGCTGTCCGTCATCGTGGCCCGCGAGGCCCACGAGGTCCACCGGGCCGCCGACACGAGCCGGTACGCCACCGGCACGAGGGAACTGCTTCGTTATGGAGCATCGGTAACTCCGGCCGAGTACGACGCCGCGCTCGCGGCGCGCGAGCGGCTGGTCGCGGCGGTCGATGACAGCCTGTCCGGCGTGGATGTGCTGGCCGGCCCGACCGTCGGGTTCACCGCCCCGCAGGAGGACCCGCCGTTCGGCGTCGGCGAGGACAGCGGCGAGGGCCGGTTCACCGGCCCGTACAACCTGACCGGCCATCCGGCTATCTCCCTGCCGGTGGCCACCACCGGGCTCCCGGTCGGTGTGCAGCTGGCCGGGCGCCGCGGCGGGGACGCCGATCTGCTGCGGGCGGCCGCGGCGGCCATGCCACTGCTCGGGCCGCTGCCGCCGGCCCCGATCACGTCCTGAGGAAAGCGAGCTCGCCATGCCCACCACCTTTTCCCGCCGCACCCTGCGCATAATGGACCTGGCCGGCCTCGAGGTCCCGGTCGTCGAGCTGACCGGCGCGAAGGACGGCCCGCTGCTGACCGTGATCGCGGGCGTGCACGGCTGCGAGTACGTGCCGATGGCGGCGGTCCGCCGCTGGACCCGCAACCTGGAGCAGCGGGAGTTCAGCGGACGGGTCCGCGCGGTGCCGATCCTGAACGTGACGGCGTTCCGGGCCCGCAGCCCGTTCGTGGTCCCGGAGGACGGCAAGAACCTGAACCGCTGCTTCCCCGGCAAGCCCGACGGCACGCTGGCCGAGCGTCTGGCCTACGCGGCGTTCACCGAGCTGATCACGGGGTCCGACGCGGTGATCGACGCGCACTGCGGGGACATGGTCGAGGCCCTGGAGCCGTTCGCGCTCTACGAGGCGGGGGCGGCCGAGGCAACGGCCAGGGACATGGCGCTGGCCTACGGGCTGGGCTACGTCATCCGCCAGGAGCGCGGCCCGGACCGGGCCGTGGCCGGCACCTCCAGCGGCGCGGCGGCGGAGGCCGGCATCCCGGCCATCACGGCCGAGGTGGGCGGCTGCGGGCTGGTCGAGGCCTGGGCGGTGGACACCCATGAGCGGGGCCTGAACGCGGTGCTGACCCAGCTCGGCATGACCGCCGGCGGTGAGGTCACCGGGAGCGAGCCGACGCAGCTGGGCCGGTTCCTGTGGCTGCGCTGCGCCCGGGCGGGCTTCTGGGACACCGCGGTGGCGGCGGGCGAGAAGGTCAGCGAGGGCCAGGTGGTCGGCACGGTGAGCAGCCTGGACGGGTCGGAGCTGTACGAGACGATCACCGCCCCGGCCGATGGCGTGATCATCTTCCTGACCACGTCGCCCGCGGTGGCCGACGACGGCCTGCTGCTGGGCCTGGGCGCGGTCTAGCCAGGGGCCGAGGTCGCGGTCTCCGGTCGCAGCCAGGTTCGCGGCGTAATCACGGGCGGCCTGGGTAGCTCGGGCGTGCTCACGTTCGCGCGACCGGAGGAAGCCCATCATGCCGAGCATGCACCGTCATCCTGCCCGCCAGCCGCTGCGCCGGGTGGTGATCCTCACCGCCACCGCCGCGGCGCTGGCCGGGACCGGCGGCTTAACGACGGCCCTGGCCAGTTCCACCCCGGCGACGACCCGCCCGGCCGCCGCCGACCGGGCCGCGGCGACCGCCCAGGCGGCGGCCGGCGAGCCCTACAGCTGCGCGCCTAACGGCCCGGCGGGCAGCCAGACCATCTACGGCACCTTCGGGGATGCCAGCGTCATCGGCTGGACCGGGAACAGCGAGGCGGTCACCGCCTGCCTGGGCGGCAGCTTCTTCGTCACCACCGGCGACGGCCCCGGCAGCGGCGCGACCGGCGCCGTGCAGGGCACCAGCTACGGCTACGGCATCTACAACGACACCCGGACCACCTGGGCCAACGCCGACGGCTACCTGCCCGCGCTGGTGACCAGCTTCCGCCGTGATGGCGCCCGGGTGTCGATCACCAACTTCGGGGACGAGGTCACCATCGGCGGCCACCGGTTCGTCGCCATCTACAGCCGGGTCACGGTGACCAACCCCACCGGGCAGCCCGTCACGCTCAGCCCGCAGCCCTCGGCCGGGCTGATCTCGCTCAACTCGGCCTCCGACACCGTGGCCCCGCACGCCAGCGTGAACCATGACTACGTCGTGGCCAGCAACAAGTTCGGCGGCAGCTACTCCTGGCCGTCCAGCCCGGCCCTGGCCGCGGCGGGCGGCTACGACCAGCACTTCGCGCACATGCGCGGCTACTGGAACGCGCAGCTGGGCCAGATCGCGCAGATCGTCCGGCTGCCCGACCAGAGCCTGGCCGACGCCTACCGCACCGGCTTCATCTACACCCAGATCATCCGGTCCGGTAACGAGCTGAAGACCGGGGCCAGCGGCTACGACCAGGAGTTCAGCCACGACGTCATCGGCATCCTGGCCAACCTCTTCACCCAGGGCTACACGGAAGGGCACAACACCAGCGGCGCGCACGGCCTGCTCAACCGGGCCCGCTACGTCATCGGAAACCAGACCCAGTACGACGACGGGGTGTGGACCTACCCGTGGATCTGGGCCATCTACCTGCAGAAGACCGGTGACCTGAGCTTCGTCAAGGCCAACTTCGACGCCGAGGGCCCGGCGGGCAAGACCGAGCCCAGCATCGAGGACACCGCGCACCTGATCGCCGCCGACCGGACCGGCCCGGGCGGGATCATGGAGAAGACCAACGACATCGACGCCAACGGCTACTGGACGATCGACAACTACGAGGCCCTGACCGGGCTGGCTACCTACCGCTGGCTGGCCGAGCAGGTGGGCAACACCGGCCAGGCCAAGTGGGCGGCCAGCCAGTACGCCAGCCTGCTGGCCGCGACGAACAAGACGCTGCGGGCCACCATGTCGGCCGGCCACCTGAACTACCTGCCGTGCTCGATGGTCGAGCCCAACACCGGCAACCGGTGCGCCAACGCCGAGGACGCCAACTGGGCCGCGCCGTTC
>JBOHCO010000570.1:0-1275 GCA_050698895.1 Streptosporangiaceae bacterium | reverse complement strand
GCCGGGCGGGCCGTGGGCCGCGGCGGACCGGGCCGGGGCGCGGCGCCGGGTGCCGAGGGCCGGGGCGCACTCGGCCGCGGGGCCGACGCGGGCCGGGATCCGGCCGAGGAGGCCGGGCGCGGCGCGGCGCTGTCCTGCGCGGACGGGCGCGGCGAATACGACGGACGCGACGAGGCGGGCCGGGCCGATGCCGACCGCGGCGCGGCCTGCGCGGCGGCCGGGCGCTGAGCCGGGCTCGACTGGGGCGCCGTCTCGACCGGCGTCTCGACCGGCGTCTCGGTCTCGTTCTCGGTCTCAGGCTCGTCCGGCACGCTGGCGACAGGCGCCGGCGCGGGAGGCATGGCCGCGGTGCGGGCAGCCACGCGCTCGGCTCGCTCATCCCGTGCGGGGTGCTCAGGCTTCGCGTCGGGCCGGGCGTCGGCCTTCCGCTTGTGCGGCCCGATCACCATGATCATGTTCCGGCCGTCCTGCTTCGGCTGGGACTCGACGAAGCCAAGCTCCTCGACATCGCCCGCCAGGCGCTGGAGCAGCTTGAAGCCGAGTTCCGGCCTCGACTGCTCACGGCCGCGGAACATGATCGTGACCTTGACCTTGTCCCCGGCCTTGAGGAACCGCTCGACGTGGCCCTTCTTGGTGCCGTAGTCGTGCGGGTCGATCTTCGGCCGGAGCTTGATCTCCTTGATGACCGTCTGAGCCTGGTTCTTCCGGCTCTCCCGGGCCTTGAGCGCTGACTCGTACTTGAACTTGCCGTAATCCATCAGCTTGGCCACCGGGGGCCGGGCGTTCGGGGCGACCTCAACCAGGTCGAGATCCCCGTCCTGGGCCAGCCGGAGCGCGTCATTGATGGCAACAATGCCGATCTGCTCGCCAGCGGGCCCGACGAGCCGCACCTCGGGTACGCGGATGCGCTCGTTGATACGTGGTTCGGTGCTGATGTGACCTCCAGTGTCACCTTGTTCTCCTGCGCCGGGACGGTCCCGGCACAGAACCTGCCTGGTGCCTCCTGGCCAAAAGCAGAAGGCCCCGCACGCCTTGCCTGCGGGGCCACCACGTGCGGGAAACCCGCCCGGTCCTCGTGACCAGGATGGGTACCCGCGACGCGCCGGTCAGCCCGCGAACGAGCCAACGCCAGCACGCCCGGCCTATCAGCCAGCCCTGCGGCTAGCTGACCGCCAGCCGGCCTAACGAGCCAGCCGGCCAGTAACCCGCCAGCGCCAGCTGGCTAGGTGGGAGGCGGCCGAGGTGGTCCTCCGCTTGCATGCCCGGCGCGTCGTG
>JBOHCO010000569.1:0-3607 GCA_050698895.1 Streptosporangiaceae bacterium | reverse complement strand
CATAGCCGGCCTGGACCAGCAGCCGCACCGCCGCCGGGCGGTCCGCCTCGGCCGCGTCGACCAGCACGTCCGGCTCACGGGCGATGGCCTCGGCAGCGATGCCGGGGTCGGCCGCCCGCAGCTCACGGACCCGGCCCGGCTCGCCGGCCATGCAGGCACCAAGGAAGGTCAGCACCGGGTCGGCCGCCGGGGCCGGCCCCGTCGTCGCCAGCAGATCCAGGATCTCGCGGCGGCCGCCGAGGGTGGCCCACTCCCAGGCGTTGTGGCCGCCGCGCCCGGTACCCGGCCCGGCCGGGTCGGCGCCGTGGGCCAGCAGCAGGGCGACCCGGCCGGGCAGGTCCTTGCGGACCGCCTTGATCAGCTCCTGGTCGAGGAGCAGGCGTGGCGCGGGGTGGATCGGCGCCAGCCGCTGGTGCCACGGGCCGCCGGACCCGGTGCCCAGGCCGGAGCGCAGCAGCAGCCGCAGGTACCCGTCATCGTCGGGCGGAGACTGCAGGCCGCAGTTGTAGAGCGCCTGGCTGTCGTTGGCGTCGGCGCCCGCCGCCAGCAGCAGCGTGGCCAGCTCCATGGCCTGCGGGTGGGCCGGCGGCGCCCCTTCTCCGCGGCCCAGCGCGCCGGTCAGCGCGGTGAACGGGGACGGCAGCCCGGCCCACAGGTACCCGGCGTTGGCATCGGCGCCCGCCGCGAGCAGGCGCCGGGCCACCTCCAGCGTGGACCGGCCGGTTCCCAGGCTGACCCGCGCATAGCACGCGTACAGCAGCGGCTCCCACCCGAACGGCCCGCCTGGCCGCCCGCTTAGCGCCGGGTCGCCGGCCAGCAGCGCGGTGACATGCTCGTACTCACCCGCCGCCGCGCTGGTGTAGATCGAGGCCAGGGCCACGTCCGGCTGCTCGGCCAGGATCCGCTCGGCCTGCTCGACCCGGTCCGGGTCGTAGCCCTCGTAGACCAGGCACGCCAGCCGCAGGAAGTCGCCGGCCAGCCCCGCGGCGTCCTCGGCCGCCGGCCCGCGGGTCGGCTGTCGATGGGGCGAGCGCGAGTAGCGGGCCACCTCGGCCAGGTACTGGCGAAGGCGGGACCAGCCGGGGAAGCCGTACTGGCGGGCGATGACCAGCTGGGCGTCGGCCAGCGAGAACGCGCCGAGCAGCGGGCTGTCCGCGCTGATCGACCCGAGCCGGGGGTGGAGCTCAGCCACGATGTCCAGCGCGCTGGGCACGCCCGCCCGGACCAGCCGCTGGAGCGTCTTCGCCTGCTTGCGCAGGTTCTCCAGGCTGGGGCGATCGGGCAGCTCGAGCACCGGCACGACGGCCTCCTTTCCGGATGCCTGCTGTCCGCACGGTCAGGCCGAAAGGAGGGTCAGCCAGCCTGGGCGGTGCTTTCTCGCCCAGCGTGGGTCATGCGTCAGGCCAGGCGGGATTAGCCCGTTCGCGGCCCGACGGCGCCCTGCGCGCCACGGGTCACCCTAACCCGCCACCCGGCCGCCGCCCGCCCGCCACGCGGCTCGCGCCCCCCGGACCCCGGCCCGTCGACCCCGACCGCCTCGCGATCCGGACCGCTCCCCGGCCGACGCAGCGCGCCACGACTCATGAGCCCCATTCGCACTATCCGGAGCATCCGCACCATCCCGGCTCGGCCTGGGTCTTCGGCCAGGGTCATGGTTGGAGCTCTGGTGCTCCTAGAGCATCACCAGAGGGCCAACCATGACCCTGGCCGCATGGAGCCCGAGCCGCACCTCGGGCCGACTTGCCCGGTTACGGGGGAAGCCGGAAGACTGGGGTGGCTGGAGCGAACATCGGAGGTCTTTGGTGCGGATCGGGAACCTGGACGGACGGCTGGTGATCCAGACCGTCGGCGGCGTGCTGGACGTGGAGCGCGGGAGCGGCGGGCGGTTCGGGTCCGACCCGGCGGCCATCTACGAGCGGTGGGCCGAGTTCACGGCCTGGGCGGCGGAATCCGGGGTCGGCGCGGCCGACTCCGGTCAGTCCGAAGCCGAGCCGTTCGACGTGGCGCTGCTGGACGCGCCCTCGCCCGCGCCGCGGCAGTCCTTCGGCATCGGGCTGAACTACCGCGATCACGTCAGCGAATCCGGGTTCGACGTGCCCGAGCACCCCAGCGTGTTCACCAAGTTTCCCAGCTGCATCACCGGCCCGCACGGTGAGATCGAGCTGCCGCCCGGCGGGCACACCGACTGGGAGGTCGAGCTCGTCGCGGTCATCGGCGCGCGGGCGCACCAGGTCGCCGCGGCCGACGCCTGGAGCTACGTGGCCGGCCTGACCGTCGGCCAGGACATCTCCGAGCGGATCACTCAGCTGGCCGGGACTCCGCCGCAGTTCAGCGTGGGCAAGTCGTTCCCGCGCTTCGGGCCGACCGGGCCCTGGCTGGTCACCGTCGACGAGTTCGCCAACCCGGACGACCTGGAGCTGGGCTGCACGATCAACGGCGAGCAGATGCAGAAGTCCCGGACCAGCTACCTGCTCATCTCGGTGCCTCAGCTCATCGAGAAGCTGTCGGCGGTGCTGCCGCTGCTGCCCGGCGACGTGATCTTCACCGGCACCCCGGCCGGGGTGGGCATGGGCCGCAGCCCGCAGCGCTGGCTTGCGGCCGGCGACGAGCTCGTCACCTGGGTCGAGGGCATCGGCGAGATGCGCCATCGTTTCGCATCCCTCTCGGCTTAGCCCGCCCGGCCGGGCATGATCAGTGGGGCGCCGCAGCCACGGCGCCCTACTAACCGGGAGGAGACAGCCGATGGCCGCGTGGATCTGCGCCACCTGCGGAGTTCAGTACCCGGACACCGATCAGCCGCCGGCGCGGTGCCCCATCTGCGAGGACGAGCGCCAGTACGTCGGCTGGGGCGGCCAGCGGTGGACGACCATGGCCGAGCTCGGCGCCGAGCGACAGGTGGTGGTCCGCGAGGAGGAGCCGGACCTGTCCGGGGTGGGCGTCGAGCCCGCCTTCGCCATCGGCCAGCGTGCGCTGCTGGTGCGCACGCCGCACGGCAACGTGCTGTGGGACTGCGTCTCCCTGCTGGATGACGCGGGCCGGGCCCGGATCGCCGAGCTGGGCGGCATCGACGCGGTCTGCATGTCGCACCCGCACTTCTACGGCGTCAACGTGGAGTTCGCCGACGCCTTCGACGCCCCCATCTTCATCCCGCGCGCGGACGAGCAGTGGATCCAGCGGCCCTCGCCGCGGGTCGAGCTGTTCGACGACGAGGCCGAGCCGGTGCCGGGCCTGACCCTGGCCCGGATCGGCGGTCACTTCGACGGCGCGGCGGTGCTGCACTGGCCCGCGGGCGCCGAGGGCCGCGGGGCGCTGCTGACCGGCGACACGATCACCGTGGTGCAGGACCGGGACTGGGTGAGCTTCATGTGGAGTTACCCCAACCACATCCCGCTGGACGAGGCGACCGTGCTGGACATCGCCCGCCGCGCCGGCCGCTTCGCCTTCGACCGGGTGTACGGGGGCTGGTGGGGCCGGGTGGTGGTGCAGGACGGCGGGGCGGCCGTGCGCCGGTCTGCCGAGCGCTACGTGGCCCGGCTGCGCGGCCATCGCCCGGCCTGAACAGCTCCGCCTGAACAGTTCCGCCTGAACAGCTCCGCCTGAACAGCTC
>JBOHCO010000568.1:0-2893 GCA_050698895.1 Streptosporangiaceae bacterium | reverse complement strand
GCCGTCCGGCTGCCCCGGCAGATCCCCTACACCGTGGCCGCCGACCTGCTGCTCACCGGCCGTCACATCCGCGCCCCCGAGGCCCTCCAGATCGGCCTCATCGGCCACGTGGTCCCCGACGGCCAGGCCCTGCCCCGCGCGCTGGAGATCGCGGACCTGATCGCGGCCAACGGCCCGGTCGCCGTCCGGGCCATCCTCGAGACGATCAGGACCACCGAGGGCCTGGCGGAAACAGACGCCTTCAAGCTCGAGGCGGCCATCGGCATGTCGGTGTTCACCAGCGAGGACGCCAAGGAGGGCCCGCGCGCCTTCGCCGAGAAGCGCACCCCGCAGTTCCGGGACCGCTGAGCACGCGCGCTTCTTGCTGTTATCAGATCGGGGTCGGTGTTCAGTAGCATCGGCGGCATGGGTGCTCAGGGGGATCTGGACCGGGCCACGATCAGCCAGCTGCTGGCCGCCGAGCTGGAGCGGTTCCGGGCCGCCCGGCCGAAATCGCTGGCCGTGCTGGAGCGGGCCCGCGCGCACATGCCCAACGGCGTGCCGATGAGCTGGATGGCCGTCGACAACGACCAGCCGGTCTACATCGACCACGGCGCCGGGCCCGGCTTCACCGACGTGGACGGGTTCGGCTACGTCGACTTCAACGCCTCGGACATGGCCATGTTCTGCGGGCACGCCCACCCGGCCATCGTCGCGGCGATCCAGGCCCAGGCGGCGCGGTCGACCCAGTTCCTGCTGCCCACGCAGGACAGCGTGATCGTGGCCGAGGAACTGGCCCGGCGCTACCCGGTGCCGATGTGGCAGTTCACGCTGTCGGCGACCCAGGCCAACACCGAGGCCATCCGGCTGGCCAGGGCGGTCACCGGCCGGGACGTGGTGCTGCTGTTCCAGGGCCACTACCACGGCCACTTCGAGGAGAACCTGGTCGACATCGAAGACGGCCAGCCCCGGCCGCAGCAGCGCGGCCTGGCCAAGGGCGTGACCGGGCGGGTGCGGATCGCCCAGTTCAACGACCCGGACCAGCTGCGCGAGGCGCTGGCGCCGGGCGACGTCGCGCTGGTGCTGACCGAGCCGGCCATGACCAACTGGATCCACCTGCTGGCCCCCGAGCCGGGCTGGCATGACGCGCTGCGCGCCCTGACCAGCGAGCACGGCACCCTGCTGGCCCTGGACGAGACGCACACCCACGTCGTCGGCTACGGCGGCGCCACCGGCCAGTGGGAGCTGGACCCGGACATCGTCACCATCGGCAAGGCGGTGGCCGGCGGGGTGCCCATGGGCGCCTACGGCGTCACCGCCGGCCTGGCCGGCGAGCTCGACGCGGCCCGCAACGTGGCCACCGGCGGCACCCTGTTCGGGAACCCGCTGTCGGCCGCCGCCGCCCGGGCGGCGCTGACCGAGGTGCTGCTGCCCGAGGCCTACGAGCGGACCACCGCCATGGGGGCCAGGCTGGCCGACGGGATCGAGGAGGCCATCGGCGCGGCCGGCCTGCCGTGGACGGCCATCCGGCTGGGCCCGCGCTCGGGCCAGTGGTACGGGCCGGAGCCGCGGACCGGCGCGGCCGCGTTCGAGCTGACCGACTACGAGCTGACCCGGCTGATGCGGATCTGGCTGGCCAACCGGGGCATCTGGGAGGCGCTGGCGGGCGCGGGCCCGACGGTGCCGGTGCCCGCCACCCACACCGACGTCGACCACTACCTGACCGCCTACGCCGAACTCCTGGCCGCGCTGACCAGCTGATCGCGGGGCGGGCGCCTAGATGGCCCGGTCGCGGCCGGCCCAGTAAGGGTCGCGCAGCTTGCGCTTGTAGAGCTTGCCGTTGGGGTCGCGGGGCAGCTCGTCGGCGTAGTCGACGGTCCGGGGCAGCTTGAACCGGGCCAGCCGCCCGGACAGGAAGTCCAGCAGCTCGGCGGTCAGCTCGGGCCCCGGCTCCGCGCCGGGCACCGGCTGGACCACGGCCTTGATCTCCTCGCCCCAGTCCTCGTGCGGAATGCCGAACACCGCGACGTCGGCCACGGCCGGGTGACAGGACAGCTCGGACTCGATCTGGGCCGGGTAGACGTTGACCCCGCCCGAGATGATCATGTCGGACTCGCGGTCGCAGA
The DNA here is from genome assembly GCA_050698895.1 of Streptosporangiaceae bacterium. Taxonomy (GTDB): domain Bacteria; phylum Actinomycetota; class Actinomycetes; order Streptosporangiales; family Streptosporangiaceae; genus DASUBV01. Next base: position 788 of record JBOHCO010000568.1, on the reverse strand, counting down.
GGAACAGGTAGCCGTCGCCGTCCAGGTAGCCGATGTCACCGACGGTGAACATGTCCCCGAGCCAGGACTCCCGGGTCTTCTGCTCGTCCTTGTGGTAGCTGAACCGGGCGCCGCCCATGCTCATGTAGACCAGGCCGGGCTCGCCGGCGGGCAGGTCCTCGCCGTCGGGGCCGACCACCCGGACCTGCGAGTACGGCCAGGGCCGGCCGACCGAGCCCGGCTTGCTCAGCCACTCCGGCGCGGTGATCACGGTGCCGCCGCCCTCGGTGGCGGCGTAGTACTCGACGATGACCGGCCCCCACCAGCCGAGCATCTGCCGCTTGACCTCCTCGGGGCAGGGCGCGGCCGCGTGGATCATGGTCCGCAGCGAGGACAGGTCGTACCGGGCCCGCACGCCGGCGGGCAGCGCCAGCAGCCGCCGGAACTGGGTCGGCACCATGTGGCTGTGGGTCACCCGGTGCCGCTCGATGAGGGCCAGCATCTCCTCGGGCTCGAACCGGTCCATGAGCACCACGGGGTGGCCGAGCTGGATCGAGATGGTGGCGAAGTTGAGCACGGCGGTGTGGTACAGCGGCGAGCCGCAGATGTGCACGTTGGCGTCGTGCGGCCGGATCCCGAAGATGCCGAAGAAGCCGGAGGAGGCCAGCGGCACCTCGTCCGGGTCGGCGCCGGTCAGGGCGCGGCGCACGCCCTTGGGCCGGCCCGAGGTGCCGGAGGTGTAGAGCATGGGCGCGCCGGCGGTCCGCGAGTTCGGGCGGCCTTCGGTGTCGGCGCCGAGGGCGGCCAGC
>JBOHCO010000567.1:0-3497 GCA_050698895.1 Streptosporangiaceae bacterium | reverse complement strand
GCGTGGCGCCGGACGGGGAGACGACCCGGTTCCTGTCGCTGGGCGACATCAGCGGGGACTGGGGCGGCGGCGGCGACCTGGCCCGCGAGGCGCTGTGGTGGGCGGCCAGGGCCGAGGACGGCCGCGGGCCTGACACCGAGCTGCGCACGGCCGTGCCCGCCCGCTTCGGGCTGGCCACGGTCCGCGACGTGACCATCGCCTGCTACCAGAGCAAGATCGGCTCCCCCGACCTGCACGGCCTGGTGCCGGTGCTGTTCGAGGTCGCGCTGCACGGTGACCAGGTGGCCACCGACCTGCTGCTGCGCCAGGCCGACGAGGTGGCCAACATGGCCGCCACGGCGGCCCGGCGGCTCGGGCTGACCCAGGCGGCGATGCCGGTGGCCCTCGGCGGCAGCATCCTGACCACCCGGCACCCGCTGCTGAATGCCCGGCTCACCAAGCGGCTGGCCGCTGAGCTGCCGGCGGCCACGCCGCGGATCGTGGACGTGCCGCCGGTCGCGGGCGCGGCCCTGCTGGGCCTGGACCACGTGGGCGCGCCGCCGGAGTCGGCCGCGCGGCTGCGGGCCTGCTACGCCAGCACCCCGGTCTCATCCTGAGCGGGCTCTGAGCCGCCGGTCGCGGGCCGCTTCTTGCTGTTATCAGCCCGCGGCGTTGGCGGCGAGGAGGGCCGGAGCTAGTCGCGGGGGGTGCGGATGGCCCCGGCCGAGGCGCGGGTGATGCCGCCCGCCCCGGTGAGCCGGGCGGCGATGATCACCGGGATCACGGTGAGCGCGAGCACCCCCACCACCACCACGTTGACCTCGGGCAGCTGCTGACCGAGCCGGATCGCGCCGAACACCCACAGCGGCAGCGTGTTCTGCGCCCCGGCCGTGAACGTGGTGACGATGACCTCGTCGAACGACAGCGCGAACGCCAGCAGCGCCCCGGACACCAGCGCCGTCGACAGCGTCGGCACCGTGATCGTGCGGAACGCGAAGAAGCCGTGCGCGCCCAGGTCGGCCGACGCCTCATACAGCGACCCGGACACCCGGCGCAGCCGGGCCAGCACGTTGTTGTAGACCACGACGATGCAGAACGTGGCGTGCCCGATGACGATTGTCAGCAGCGACAGGCTGACGCCCGCGAAGTTGAACGCCGAGTTCAGCGCGATCCCGGTGATGATGCCGGGCAGCGACAGCGGCAGCACCAGCAGCAGCGACACCGCCTCGCGGCCGAAGAACTTGAACCGGTGCACGCCGAAGGCCGCCGCCGTGCCCAGCAGCAGCGCGATCAGCGTGGCGAACACCGCCGCCCGCAGCGACAGCCCGAGCGCGGCCCGCACCTGCGGGTCGTGCCAGGCGACCGAGAACCACTTGGTGCTGAGCCCGCGGATCGGCCAGCTCTGCACGTTAGAGGAGTTGAAAGCGTAGAAGCAGATGATCGCGATGGGCACGAACAAGAACGCGAGCACGCCGCCCACCCAGATCCGCAGGCCGATCCGGGCCAGCCGCCCCTCCATCGTTACTTCCTCTCTCCGCAGTCAGTCACAAAGCAGTCCGTCATACCGACTCGAACGCGCCCAGGGCCCGGGCCCCGAGCAGGTAGAACACCATGATCACGATCGGCACGATGGCGAGCGCCGCCGCGAACGGCAGGTTTCCCGCGGTGCCCAGGTTGGCGTAGATGACATTGCCGATGAAGTTGGAGTTCGCGCCGCCCACCAGCAGCGGCGTGATGAAGTCGCCGAGCGTGAGCGAGAACGTGAAGATCGAGCCGGCCACCACGCCCGGCAGCACCAGCGGCAGCACCACGCTGCGCACCGTCCGCCAGGCCCGCGCGCCCAGGTCGCCGGACGCTTCGAGCAGCGAGTCGGGGATCCGCTCCAGCGCGCCGTAGACCGGCACGATCATGAAGGGCAGCCAGATGTAGGAGAAGACGATCCACATCGCGACGTTGGTGTAGCCGATGTTCACCGGCCCGGCGCCGAGCTTGGTGAGCGCCCAGCTCAGCGTGCCGCCCTTCTGCAGGATCACGATCCAGGCGTAAACCCGGGCGATGTAGCTGGCCCACAACGGCAGCAGCACCGCGGTAAACAGCAGCTGGCGCCCGCGCCGGGACGCGACGCGGGCCATGTAGAAGGCGAACGGCAGCGCCAGTATCGCGTCGGTCACCGTGACGATCGCCGCCATCCCCACGGTCCGGCCGATGATCGACAGGTACGTGCCGGTCAGCAGCTGCCGGAAGTTGGCCAGCGTCCAGGTGTGCTCCAGGGTGTTGGTGAACGGGTTAACCGTCCAGAACGCCGTGATCAGCATCAGCACGAGCGACGCGAGGTAGATCACCAGGAACCAGGCCAGCGGAGGCGACAAGGTGAGGGTGGCCCGCAGCCACGCGCGGCGCCAGAGCGCCGCCGAGATGCGGGCCGTTCCCTTCGCCTGCCGGTCTGCCGCGCGGTCGGGCCGGATGGAGGTCAGTGCCATGCGGTGCCCTGCACTACCCGGTGATCCCAGTCCAGGCCGTCACCCATTGCTGGAACGGAACGCAATCGCTCTTGCCGTTGCCGCACTGGGCCAGCGGGGTCTTCCAGAACGCGATCGTCTTGAAATACGACTCGGGCGCGTTGGCGTGGTAGGCGTCGCACGAGCCCTTCTGGATCTTGTCCATCAGCGGGCAGGCCAGCTGGTTGGCGGGCGTCTCGCCGAAGTAGTCGGCCTCCTCCGCCTGGACCTTGGGCGTGGTCACCCACTGCATCCACTTGTAGGCGCAGTTCGGGTCCGGCGCCTTGGTGGCCAGCATCCAGGTGTCGGCCCACCCGGTCGCGCCCTGGCTCGGGATCGTGTCGGCGACCTTGTCGCCCGCCGCGACCAGGGTGTTGGTCTGGTACGGCCAGGCGGCGCCGACCACCGTGGTCTTGCTCTGGAACAGCGAGATCTCCTGCGAGGCCAGGTCCCAGTACTTCTTGACCAGCGGGTGCTCGGCCTTGAGCAGGCTGACCGCCGCGTTGAACTGGGGCTGGGTCAGCTCGTAGGGGTCGGTGATGCCCAGGCTCGGCTTGGACTTGGACAGGTAGGGCGCGGCGTCGGCGATCTGGATCGGGTTGTCGGGCACGGTGATCTGGCCCGAGTACTTCTTGTTGTAGAGCACCGACCAGGACGTGGGCGCGGTCGGGAACGCCGTCTTGGAGTAGAGCAGCACGTTCGGGCCGAACCAGGTCAGCGTGAAGTACGCCGGATCGTCCAGCGAGATGGTGTCGCTGATGGCCAACGGCGGCGGCAGCCAGTACGACCTGGTGTCCGCCTCCGGCGACGCGGACCTGCGGCTGATCTACGGCGGCGACGTCCGGCCGATCAACATCACCTCGGGCCTGACCGCGCCGGAGGCCGGCGCGCCGGTGCCGTCGTGCTGCAAGACCGTCATCGGCCAAAGACTCAAGCAGTCCGGCATGCACTGGACCGTCAGCGGAGCCGACGCCATCGCCGCACTCCGCTGCCAGCAGGCCAGCAGGCCCGAAGACCGCA
>JBOHCO010000566.1:0-3806 GCA_050698895.1 Streptosporangiaceae bacterium | reverse complement strand
CATCAACGCCATGGTGTTCGGCATGCCCCGGGCCGTGTTCCCGGCCCTGGCCAGCACGGTGTTCGGCGGCGGGGCGCGGACGCTCGGGTTTCTCTACGCCGCGCCCGGCGCCGGCGCCCTGCTCGGCGCGGTCACCACCGGATGGGTCGACCGGGTACGCCGGCAGGGCCGCGCGGTCATTGCCGCGGTCCTGGCCTGGGGCGCCGCGATCACCTGCTTCGGCCTGGCCCGCTCGCTGCCCGTGGCGCTCGTCCTGCTCGCCGTGGCCGGCTGGGCCGACGTCATCTCGGCGGTGTTCCGCAGCACGATCATCCAGGTCAGCGTGCCCGACACGCTGCGCGGACGGCTCATGGGCGTGCAGATGGCGGTGGTCACCGGCGGGCCCCGGATCGGCGACCTGGAGACCGGGGCGGTGGCGGCGGCGTTCGGCACGGAGACCGCCGTGGTCTCGGGCGGCCTGGCCTGCATCGCCGGGGCGCTGCTCCTGGCCCGCCTGCTCCCTGGCTTCCGCCGCCAGCGGACCCGCCGGCCGCCGAGGAGCCCGCCGGCTAGTCGCGGGCCGGGGCCGCGGTGACGTCCCAGATGGCGCCGGTGTCGTCGCCGCTGAGGTGGCTGATCAGGACGGCGGCCGAGTGCTCCGGGGTGATCAGGGTGCCGTCGGCGCCCCAGCGGGTGAACTGCTCGTGCAGGTCGGTTCCGATGCGGCCCGGGTCCTGGTCGCGGATCCAGGCCTGCATGGCGGTGTCGACCCGGCCGGGCCGGTAGACGTTGACGCTGACTCCGGTGCCGCGCAGCTCGGCGGCGAGGCTGAGGGTGTGGGCCTCCAGCGCGGCCTTGGTGGTGGCGTAGGCGTTGGCCCGGATCATGGCGTCCGGGCTGGCGACGATGCCGCTGGAGACGTTGACGATGCGGCCCCAGCCCGCGGCCAGCATGCCGGGCAGGACGGCGGCGGTCAGCGCGGCGGGCGCCACGACGTTGACCTCGAAGGCGCGGCGCAGCCCGGCGGCGGGGATGGTGGCGGTGGCGCCGAGCGGCTCGACGACGGCCGCGTTGTTGATCAGGATGTCCACGCGGCCGGCCTCGGCCGCGACGGCGGCCTCGACGGCGGCCCGGCGCTGGTCCTCGTCGCCGAGGTCGGCGGCGACGATGCGGACCTGGCCGGGCCGGGCGCCGCGGGCGACGGCCAGGTCGTGCGTCTGGCTGAGCTGGCCGGCGGAGCGGGCCACCAGGATGAGACTGGCCCCGGTGTCGGCCAGGCCTACGGCCACGGCCCGGCCGATGCCGCGGCCGGCGCCCGTGATGAGCGCGGTCCGGCCGGCGAAGTCAGCTGTCACGGCGATCTCCTTTGTTAAGGATGGAGGTTATCCAGACCGCGGTCGGCCGGGTTCAGCCGGGCAGGATTCGAGAAGCGCAGGTCACGCCGCCGCAATTAGCGTGAGCGACATGACTTCCATCGATGCACTCACCCTTGAGGTAGCCGACCCCGCCGCCGCCGGGCGCTTCTACGCCGCCGCCTTCGGCCTGGGCCCTGAGGTGCGCCTGCGGAACTCGGAGGAGCCGACGGCGGGCTTCCGCGGGTTCACGCTGTCGCTCACGGTGTCGCAGCCGGCCAACGTCAGCGCCCTCATCGACGCCGCCGTCGAGGCCGGCGCCACGACGCTCAAGCCGGCCGCGAAGTCGATGTGGGGCTTCGGCGGCGTCGTGCAGGCCCCGGACGGCACGATCTGGAAGGTCGCCACCTCGGCCAAGAAGGACAGCGGCCCGCCCGCCCGGGAGATTGACCAGCTCGTGCTCCTGATCGGCTGCGCGGACGTGGCCGGGAGCAAGAAGTTCTACGTCGACCACGGCCTCGAGGTGGCCAAGAGCTTCGGCCGCAAGTACGTCGAGTTCGCGGCCCCGTCCGGCCCGGTCAAGTTCGGGCTCTACGGCCACCAGGCCCTGGCCAAGGACGCCGGCGTCCCGCCCGAGGGCACGGGGTCGCACCGGCTGGTCATCGGCGTCGATGCCGGGTCGTTCACCGATCCGGACGGGTTCGCGTGGGAGGTCGCGGCCTGATGTGGGCCGGCCTCGCCGCGCGGCCTAGCTGCGGAAAGTGCGGCGGTAGGTGTCCGGGGGCACGCCGACGGTGCGGCTGAAGTGCCGGCGCAGCGTCGTGGCGGTGCCCAGGCCGGCCGCGGCCGCGATGGCGTCGACGCTGTCGTCGGAGGCCTCCAGCAGTTCCTGGGCGCGGCGGATCCGGTGGGTGAGCAGCCATTGCAGCGGGGTGGTGCCGGTCGCCGACCGGAACTGGCGGCCCAGGTGGCGCGAGCTCACCCGGGCCTGGCGGGCCAGGTCCTCTACCGTCAGCGGCTGGTCCAGCCGCTCCAGCGCCCAGGGGAACAGCCCGGCCAGCGGGTGGCTGTCCCGCGCGGGCACCGGCGCGGTCACGAACTGCGCCTGGCCGCCGGCCCGGTGCGGCGGCACGACCAGCCGGCGGGCGACGGTGTTGGCGATCGCCGAGCCGTGGTCGCAGCGGACCAGGTGCAGGCACAGGTCCATGGCCGCCGCCTTGCCCGCCGAGGTGAGCACGCGGCCGTTGTCGACGTAGAGCACGTCCGGGTCGACCTCCACCCGCGGATAGCGGGCGGCCAGCGCGTCGGTGTGGGCCCAGTGGGTGGTCGCGCGCCGCCCGTCCAGCAGGCCGGCGGCGGCCAGCACGAACGCGCCGGTGCACAGCGAGACCACCCGCGCCCCCGCCTCGTGGGCCGCGCGCACCGCGTCGACCAGGCCGGCCGGCAGGTCCGCGTCGACATCGGCCAGCGCGGGGACGATCACCGTCCCGGCGCGGGCCAGCTGGTCCAGCCCGCAGTCCGGCTCGAGCTGGAACCGGCCCACCCGGACCGGGCCCGAGCCGCAGACGGCGACGTCGTACCAGGGCTCGGCCACGCCCGACAGGTCGGCCCCGAAGACCTCATAGGCCAGGCCCAGCTCGAAGTGCAGCATCCCCTCGGTCGCGGCCAGCGCGACCGTGCCCTGGCCAGACGTGCTCCGGCCCGGCGTGCTCATGCCCGGCGTGCTCATGCCCGGCGTGCTCATGTCCGAAATTGTACGCATGACGGCGTTCCCGCCACTGTCGCGGGACAGCTGGCGCGGCCAGGATGTTCACAGCAGATCATCCGGTAACAAGGGAGCACCGATGGAATCGGGTCAGGCGGTGGCGGTCTTCGGCGCCTACGGGCACACCGGCCGGTTCGTGGTCGCCGAGCTGCGCGATCGCGGCTTCGTGCCGCTGCTGGCCGGCCGCGACGCCGGCCGGCTGCAGGCGCTGGCGGCGGCCCGCCCCGGCCTCGACGCCCGGACGGCGTCCGTCGGCGACCCGGCCTCGCTCGACCGCGCGCTGGGCGGCGCGGCGGCCGTGATCAACTGCGCCGGGCCGTTCGCCTCGACCGCCGCCCCGGTGATCGAGGCCGCGCTGCGCGCCGGCATCCCGTACGTGGACGTGGCGGCCGAGATCGAGGCCAACATCGACACGTTCACGCAGTTCGCCGAGCCAGCCCGCGCCGCGGGCCTGGCCGTGGTGCCCGCGATGGCGTTCTTCGGGGGCCTCGGTGACCTGCTGGTCACGGCGGCCATGGGCGACTGGACGGCGGCCGACGAGGCGCACATCGCCTACGGTCTGAGCAGCTGGCACCCCACGGCCGGGACCCGCGCCGCGGGCCAGGTCTCCCGGCAGCGCCGGGGCGGCCGGCGCGTCCGCTACGCCGGCGGGCGGCTGGAGCTGCGCGACGACGCCCCGCCGGCCATGCCGACCCTGGAGTGGCCGTTCC
>JBOHCO010000565.1:0-1232 GCA_050698895.1 Streptosporangiaceae bacterium | reverse complement strand
GACCTGCCCGCGCTGCGGCCCGGCGAGCTGACCGCCGCGCTGGCCGCGGCGGGCGAGGCGGGTGAGGCGTTCGTGCCCGACGCGGCCGGGACCGGGACGACCCTGTACGCGGCCGGGCCCGGCGTGGAATTCCGGCCCGGCTTCGGCCTCGGCTCGCGGGACCGGCACCTGGCGGCCGGGGCGGCCGAGCTTGACCTGCCGGGGCTGCGCGGGCTGCGCCAGGACGTGGACACCCCGGCCGACCTGCAACGCGCGGCTGACCTGGGGCTAGGCCCGCGCACCAGGGCCGCCCTGGACCACCACAGGGACTAGCCGTCCGACCAGCAGGCGTCAGATGTGCACGATCGGGCAGGTGAGCGTCCGGGTGATGCCGGACACGCCCTGGATCTGCGCGACGACCAGCTTGCCGAGGTCATCGACGTTGTCGGCCTCCGCGCGGACGATGACGTCGTAAGGTCCGGTGACGTCGTCCGCCTGCATCACGCCAGTGATCTTGGAGATGCAGGTGGCTACGTCGGCCGCCTTTCCGACTTCAGTCTGGACGAGGATGTACGCGTGAACCATGTCGTCCTCCTCGGTCGGATGAGTCAAGGCAACGCTACCGTAGGGACCTGGCCATGTGTGCGTGCGTTATCGGCCGGATATCCAGCGCGCGCCCATAATCGCGGGCAGTCCGCGTCGCGCGGCGCGGCCTGAGGCCCGGCGCGGGCCGCCCGGACGGCAGGAGGCCGCCATCACCGTCGCGGAGCTAGGCGAGTTCGGCCTGATAGCGGCCATTGCCGGGCTGCTGCCGCCGGACCGCGGGCCGCTGCTCGGCGTCGGTGACGACGCCGCGGTGATCAGCGCCCCCGACCGCCGGGTGGTCGCGACCACCGATCTGCTCGTCGAGGGCCGGCATTTCCGGCGGGACTGGTCCGGCCCGCACGACATCGGCGTCAAGGCCGCCGCGCAGAACCTGGCCGACGTGGCGGCCATGGGCGCCGTGCCGACCGCGCTGCTGGTCGGCCTGGCCGCGCCCGGCGACCTGGCCGTGGACTGGGCCCTGGACCTCGTTCGCGGCCTGGTGGCCGAGTGCGAGCGCGGCCGGGCGGTCATCGCAGGCGGCGACGTGACCAGCGCGGACACCATCATGCTGGGCATCACCGCGCTGGGTGACCTGGAGGGGCGGCCGCCGGTCACCCGGGCGGGCGCCCGGCCCGGCGATCTGCTGGCGGTGGCGGGCCGCCCGGGCC
>JBOHCO010000564.1:0-1703 GCA_050698895.1 Streptosporangiaceae bacterium | reverse complement strand
GGCTCGCCGCCGGGGGCGTCCGCGCCGGGCATGGCGCGGGGTCAGCTGGCGGCGGCGACCGGGGCCAGCCCGGCCACGCCGTCGACGCGGCGGAAGCGGCCGTGCCCGAGCACGTCGGCCACGTGCCGCTCGGTGACCTCCAGCACCTCAGCCACGCGGATGTCGCGGCCCGCCTCCGCGGTCAGCGAGGTCACGCCGGCGTCGCTGATCCCGCACGGCACGACCCGCCCGTACCAGGACAGGTCGCAGTCGCAGTTGATCGCGATGCCGTGCATGGTCACGCCGCGCGCCACCCGCAGCCCGACAGCCCCGACCTTGCGGTCCTGGCCGCCGTCGGTGCCGAGCACCCAGGCGCCGCTGCGGCCCTCGACCCGGACCGCCTCGACCCCGAAATCGGCGCAGACCCGGATCATCACCTCTTCGGTGGCCCGGACGTAGGCGACCACGTCGACGGGCTCGTCCAGGGCGATGATCGGGTAGGCGACGAGCTGGCCGGGGCCGTGCCAGGTGATCTTGCCGCCCCGGTCGACGTCGATCACGGGAGCGCCGGCGTCCCCGATCGGCCGGTCCTCCGGGCTGGTCCGCTTGCCGGCCGTATAGACGGCGGGATGCTCCAGCATCAGGCAGGTGTCGGGAATCTCACCGCGCACCCGCAGCTCGTGAAGCTCGCGCTGGAGCTCCAGGGCCTTGAGGTAGGGGACGGCATCGGCACCGAAGCCCAGCCGGGCAATCACCAGGTCACGATCCACCTCTCCACCCTATGCCGCCCGCCCGGCGGCCGGGCACCGGCGGCATCCGCGCCCGGCCGGCGCCCATCCGGTGACCGGCCGGCGGGCGGCAAGCGGCAAATCGGCGGAAAATCCGCGTGATCATGCGGGCAAAGCGGGGAATGCGAACCAGTGGAGCGTGGCTAGCGCTGTGGGAGCTAGCGCTGTGGGAGGAGGTGCGCGGTGCTTGATACCGAGCAGTTGCGCGAGATGACTCCGGTGGAGCGGCGGCGCCTGCTCCGCGCGCTGGTCGACATGGAGTGCCCGGACCCGGTCATCAACCCGCGGGGCAGCCGCCGGCGGGCGGTCGCCCTGGTCGCGATCATCGTCTGCTGCGTGGTGCTGGCGGCCTGGATCGGGGTGCTGGCGGTGACACTGCCGCGTTACTACCGGTCCGGCGGCTGGCGCGGGGCCTGGGTGGGGTTCGACCTGTTGCTGCTGGCCACGTTCGCGATCACCGGCTGGGCGGCCTGGCGCCGGCGTCAGGTGCTGATCGTCTGCCTGATCGTGCTGGCCACGCTGCTGTGCTGCGACGCGTGGTTCGACGTGCTGCTGGACGCGCGGACCAGGGGCTTCGAGATCAGCCTGCTGTCGGCGCTGATCATCGAGCTGCCGCTGGCGGCGCTGGCGATCTCGGGAGCGCGGCGGCTGCTGCGCCTGAACGTGGCGGCGATCCGGCGCTACGAGGGCATCCCCGGACCGATCCCGCGGCTGCGGGATGTCGGGCTGATCGGCGGCCGTTCGGACTGGCGGCTCAGCGATCACCTGATGGGCGAGCCGGAGACGGCGGTCGTGGTCGGCGCGAACGGGGCGGTCGGCGAGTCGCCGGGCGGCGGGGTCGGCGGCGAGCCGTCGGTGAGCGGTCGCTGGGTGACCGGGGCGGGGCCGGGCCGAGCCGGGCCGGGCCGAGCCGGGTCGGGCCGCGCGGGACCGGGC
>JBOHCO010000563.1:0-2832 GCA_050698895.1 Streptosporangiaceae bacterium | reverse complement strand
TTGTGGTCGAGCCGGGCCCGGCTGGACGGCTACCGCGCCGCGCTGCACGCCGCCGGGCTGACCCCGGCCGGGGACCTGGTCCGCCGCGACCTGTTCACGGTCGAGGGCGGCCAGCGCCAGGGCCGCGACCTGCTCGCGCTGCCCGACCCGCCCACCGCCGTCGTGGCCGGCAACGACGCCCAGGCGTTCGGCGTCCTCCAGGCCCTGGGCGAGCGCGGCCTGCGCGCGCCCGACGACCTCAGCGTGATCGGCTTCGACGACGTCCCGGTGGCCTCCTGGGCCACGCCTTCGCTGACCACTGTCCGCCAGCCGCTGGCCGCCATGGCCGCGACCGCGTTCCGGATGCTGCGCTCCGACCGGGCCACGGCCGAGGGCGAGCCCCAGCACATCGAGCTGGCCACCGCGCTGGTCGTCCGGGGCAGCACCGGGCCGCCCCGCGGGTCCGGCTGACGGGTCAGGCGGACGGGTCAGGCGGAGGCCGGGAAGCTGTCCAGCCAGAACTTCGCGATGTCGCCCCGGTGCAGGAACGCGACCTCGGGCTGGGCCTGCGCGTACTCGATGAAGCCGCACAGCGCGGACGCCGGACCGGGCTGGCCGCTGTGGCCGGCGCGCACCTCGACCGACATCATCCGCCCACCCGGCCCGCTGCGGGCCTCGTCCAGCAGGTAGTCCAGGCTCATCTGCAGGCTCTCGCCGAAGTGCCGGGGCGACACCGGCGGCGCGTCATCGTGCAGGCCGGGCACGATCAGGAGCGGCCGGCCCTCGTCGGTCACGTAGTACGGCAGCTCGTCGTCGGCCGGGCCCGAGGCGTACCAGAAGCCGCCGTCGGCGGCCAGCAGCTCCCTGGTCTGCGCGTAGAAGGCCAGCCAGCCGCGCGGTGCCCGGCTGGTGGCCCGCTCCGTGGCCGCCACGCCCCGGCTGAGCTCGGCTCGCTCCTGCTCGCGGGTCAGCCCGCTGCCCGACCCCGGCTCGTGCCGCCCGAGCACGTCGTGCCCGTGGTCGCCCAGCCACCCGCACAGCGCCGGGCTGCGCTCCAGCTCCCGCCCGCAGGCCGACACGGTCACCGGGATGCGGTACCGGTCGATCAGCCGGCACAGCCGCCAGATGCCGACCCGGACCCCGTAGCTGTCGGCCGCCTCGTAGCCGATCACCAGGCTGATGGCCACCAGCGCACCGCCGGGCCAGCGCACGGCCGGCGGCTCGGGGCCATAGCCCACCTGGCTGCTTCCGGGAATCGCGTCTGTCATAACCCGATCATCGACCCTCGGCCGGCCTGCGCGCCCGGGGGACGACAAGTCCGGACTCGTACGCCGCCACCACGGCCTGCGTCCGGTCCCGCAGCCCGAGCTTGCCCAGCACCCGGCTCACGTGGGTCTTGACCGTCTCCTCCGAGACCACCATGCGGGCCGCGATCTCCTGGTTGGACAGGCCCTCGGCGACCAAGCGCAGCACCTGGGTCTCGCGCGGGGTCAGCGCGGCCAGCGCCGCCGGGGCGCCTGGCGCGGGATGCTGGGCCGCAAACTCGCTGATCAGCCGCCGGGTGATGCCCGGCGCCAGCAGCGCGTCGCCGGCCGCGATGACCCTCACCGCGTCGAACAGCCGCTCCGCGGTGACGTCCTTGAGCAGGAACCCGCTGGCCCCGGCGCGCAGCGCGTCATACACGTACTCGTCCAGGTCGAAGGTGGTCAGGATGAGCACCCGCACCCGCGGCCCGTCGTGGTCCTCAATGTCGGCGCCCTCGATGAGCCGCCGGGTGGCGGTGATGCCGTCCATGACCGGCATCCGGACGTCCATCAGCACCACGTCCGGCGCCAGCTCGCGGCAGACCGCGACCGCCTCGGCCCCGTCACGGGCCGTGCCCACCACCGCGAAGTCCGGCTGGGTGGCCAGCAGCGCGCTGAACCCGTCCCGGACCACGCCGTGGTCGTCGGCGACGACGATGCGCAGCGCTGGCTGGCTGGCCGTCATGGCACCTCGATCCGGGCGGGCAGGGTGGCGTCGACCAGGAAGCCGCCGCCCGCCGCCGCGCCCGTGCGCAGCTCGCCGCCCACCGCCGCGGCCCGCTCCCGCATGCCCGCCAGCCCGTGCCCGCGGGCCGGGTCGGCCGGCGGCGGCCCCGGCCCGTTGTCCCGCACCCGCAGGTGCAGGCAGTCCGGCGTGCGGTGCAGCTCGACATCGACCGCCGCACCGGGGGCGTGCCGCCTGGTGTTGGTCAGCGCCTCCTGGACGATCCGGTAGGCGGCCAGCTCGATGCTCGGGTCCAGGGTGAGCGGCGGCCCGCGCAGGATCAGCCGGGTGCCGGCGCCCGACGCGTCCCTGGCCTCATCCAGCAGCGCGGCCAGCTGAGCCAGGCCCGGCTGCGGGGCCAGCTCGGGCGCGGCCGCCGGGGACGACCCCGTGCTGTCGCGCAGCACGCCGAGCAGCCGGCGCATCTCGGTCAGCGCCGCCCGGGCCGTGTCACCGATGGCCAGCAGCCGCTGCGCCCCCGCCGCCGGCATCGCGGGCGTGGTCAGCCGGGCTGTCTCGGCCTGCACCGCGATCATCGAGATGTGGTGAGCGACCACGTCGTGCAGCTCGCGGGCGATGCGCGCCCGCTCGCCGCGGGCCGTGTGCTCGACCAGCGTCTCGGCGATGACCTGGCGGGCGGCGCGGTTCTCGGCCGCCTCGCGGCGGGCCTGCCGGGTGATCGCGCCCAGCGCCGCCACGGGCGTCAGCACCGCCAGCGCCACCGCCAGGAAGGCATCCTCCGTCGCCACCGGCCGCGGGCCGGCCAGCGCCAGCGCCGCGAACGGCAGGCCCAGCGCCACCGCCAGCGCCTGCTCGGCCGGGCGG
>JBOHCO010000562.1:0-2540 GCA_050698895.1 Streptosporangiaceae bacterium | reverse complement strand
TGGGCGAGCCGTTAGCGGCGCCGTTGGGCGAGCCGTTAGCGGCGCCGTTGGGCGAGCCGTTAGCCACCCCGTCGGACGAGCCGTTGGCGGCGTCCTCGCCATAGCCGCCGCCGGTACCTGACAATCTCAGGCCTGATCTGACGCCCACGGCAACTCGCGGCAGGCCGGCCGTGACGACTTCCACGAGGGAGACGCGAGCCCCTGACACCGGGGCCCGCATCGCGGAGATCCGGATGCGGGCCAGGTAGCCCAGGCCGATGAGCACGCACATGGCCGCGATCTTTATCAGCAGCAGGCGGCCGTAGGTGGTGCCGAACAGGGCCCCCCAGGTTCCGACGTTGCGCCATGCCTGGTAGGTACCGGTGACCAGGATGACGCCGACGCAGCCAAGCGCGATCGGGGAGAACCGCTCCACGGCCTGCACCGCCTCCACCGGCGCCGGCCGCGCCTTATGGTTAACCGCGCCTCTGGCCCGCCTGGGCGCGGGCGGCCCGGGTCGGCGAAGCACGATCGTGGCGAGCATGGTCAGTCCGCCCAGCCAGATGGCGCCCGCGCTGAGGTGGATCGTGTCGGAGAGCAGCGACAGCGGCACCTGGCTGCCGATCCCGGCGTGATCGGCAGCGGCCCAGGTCGCCGCCAGCGCCACCGCGAGCACTCCCCAGGTCGCCGACGCCGCGACCGGCGCCCGCCGACTATCGGCCCGCAGGTGGCCGAGTATGGCGGTGAAGACGAACAGGGCGACGATCACCAGGATCAGGCGTATTCCGAGCGACCGGCCGTAGCGGCTGTACAAGGTCTCGTGCAGAACATTGGGCCAGAACACCTGACTAACGCCCTCCCCCGCGCCGTAGACACCCTGCAGCAGCACCGCACCGAGGACCGAGCCGGCGAGCCCACTCCACGCGCCCATGGTCAGCCGCAGTACCAGCGGACTTGACGCCCCGGCCGGCCAGCACCAGAGCACGAACCCGACCGCGCCGATCAGCAGCCCGAAGCAGGCGAAAGCGAGCCACCGCACGACGCCGAACGCCAGGCCGACCAGAGGGCTAGTGATCTGGTTGACGGTGTTCGGGTTGACCGAGGTGGCGCTGGGCGCGCCGATCGAGAAGGTAAACGCACCCGAAACATGGTGTGAGTCAGCGGAGACCACCGCCCAGCCGACCGTATAGGTGCCCTTGGCCAGGCCGGACTTCAGGGCAATGACGACCTCGGCCGGCACGCTGCCGTGTTTTGCGCCGCCCGTGTCAACCCGCTCGCCGTTAGGCGCGAATACCTCCAGGCTGGAGGGACTGATACCGACCGGCTCGTCGAAGGTGGCGCTGACCTGAGTCGGTGCGTGCGGCACGATCGAGCCGTCAGCCGGGCTCGTGCTGACGATCGTCGCGTGCGCCCAGGCAGCCGTCGCCCCGGCCAGCAGAACGAACCCGGCAAAAAACAGCGTTGCCATCAGGTGAGCGAATCTGCGGGCCAACTCAGCCACCTCCGGAAATTAAGAAATCAATTGAGCTGCCTCAGCGCGGCCGTGAGCACAAGGTCAGCCGCGTCGGCGCCGCTGAGGCTGCCGGCTGGATGTCTTCGTGTTCGCGGGCCCGGTTCGCCGCGCGGATGTCTTGCTGGCCGCGGGCGCCTGATCTCGCCGCGCGGGTGCCTTGGTGCCAGCGGGCATCCGGGAGCCGGACTGCTCGCCCGCTGCCTCGCCCGGGTCAGTAGAGGTCGGAGCACGGCCGCGAAGTCCGCCCCCGGCCATCAGCCTGCGGTTCTGCCTGACCACCATCAGCACGAGCAGGCAGGCCAGCAAGCCCACGATGAGGCCTGCCAGCCCGAGCGCGCTGAAAGAGCCGCTCGTACCCGAGCCGGCCGAGGCGGCGTTGGGACGGACGGCAGCAGCCGGGGCCCTGGCCGTGGTGAGCGTGACTACGGGGGCCGGGTGAGCCGGGTCAGGCTGACCGGGTTGCCGCAGGTCGATCCATCGGACGACATCTCCGTTGGAGTACGTCTGGATGGCCTTGAACGCCACTTGGCTTTCGCCCGTGGGCATCGGGTCAGCGGAAATCGTGAAGCTCTGGAACTGTCCGGGCAAGATACGCCCGCCGGACCAGATGACCTCGGAGACCGCCTGGCTGAACGACCCATCGTCGGTGACGATCGGCTTGGCCAGCGTGACGTTCTTGACGGTGAAGGTCCAGCCGGGCACGGGCTGGACGAGGAACTGGGCGATCGGGTGATTGGTCGGGATCTGAATGTCGAGCTTGACGGTGTCGGCGTGCGCTTCTTCATTCGGCACGTGGAAGGTCAGTACGTCAGTTGACCCGGCGGGCACCGAGTCTGGGGTGACCGTGATGTGGGCCAGGGCAGGCCCGGCGAACAAGAGCACCGCCGCTGCCGTTGTGGCGCCGACGACAGCAGCCCGGCGCAGGGTCCGGGCATGCGAAGTACGTCTCACAGGTACGAGTGCAATGGGCATGTCATCTCCGCGATAGGTCGTCTTGGCCGGCGCAACAGACGGGCGTGCTGCCGTCCCGGGCCGCGAAGGCCCGGGA
>JBOHCO010000561.1:0-3369 GCA_050698895.1 Streptosporangiaceae bacterium | reverse complement strand
AGGCCGGGCAGCGGGGCGGCCCGGCCGCGGGAGGCGCCGTTGGCCGCGCCGCGGGGGCCCGGGGCCGAGCCGTCCGGGGGGGCCTCCGCCCCGGGATCTCGCGGTGCTCGCGGCGGTGCTGGTGACTGGGGCTGCGCCGATGGCGGCGGCCCGGCGGCCTCATCGGCGCCCTCGCGCAGGCCCAGCGCGTAGGCGACCGCCTCGTGCGTGCTCAGCCCGGCGCCCTCGGCGACCAGGGCATCAGTTCTGGCCGCGCCGAGCGCCCGCCGCGCGGTGTCCTTCAGGCCCTCCAGCCGGGCCTGTGCCGAGCTGGACCGGTTGTGCCCGGCGGCGCGCCGCGCCGAGGCCGCGCCGGCCAGCTTGACCGCGCGGGCCAGGTCGTCTTCCAGGACGGCCAGGGCGGCGAAGGAGTCGATGCCGCGGGCGATGGCCAGCCGCTGGCCGGTGGCCAGGCTGAGCTGGATGCTCTCGGCCAGGCTGGTAGCGGCCAGCTCGAGGTCGAGCTGGGCCATGGCCACCCAGCCGATGCCGGCCAGGCAGCGGGCGATGTCGGGCCGCGCGTCGATCTCCCGGTACAGGCGCAGCGCGTCGCGGAAGTGAGCCAGCGCGGCGGCGTTGTCGCCGCGGTGGCGGGCCAGCATGCCGAACCCGTACAGGGTCTGGGCGATGCCCCAGCCGTTGTTATCGCGCAGCGTGTACAGGGCGCTCTCGAAGGCGTGCTCGGCCTCGGCGAGCTGGCCGAGCCGGGCCAGGATCCCGGCGCGGGAGCTGAGCGCCAGCCCTTCCTCCCAGTAGTCACCGGCCGTGCGGGCCGCCTGCGTGGCAGCGTCCACGCTGGTCAGGGCGTCGTCGGGACGGCCGCAGTGCAGGCTGACCAGGCCCAGGATGCGCAGCCCGCTGGCCCCGCCCGGCTCGCCGGGGGAGTCCAGCAGGTCCAGGCCGCCCTGAGCGCACCGGGCGGCGGCGTCGTAGTCCTGCTGCTCGAAGGCCAGCTCGGCCCGGTGCACCAGCGCCCGGGCGCGAACCCGGACCGGCACGTCGACAGGCCCGGGCCCGGCCGGGCCGGACGGCGACTCGCCGATCAGGGCCAGGAACTTGTCGAACCAGACGGTGCCCTCGGTGACGTCCCCGTAGGCCACCCAGGCGCTGCGCAGCGCGCTGCACAGCCGCAGCCCCTTCTCGGCCTCGGCGTGGCTCAGGCACTCGTCCATGGCGGCGCGGAAGTTGGGCCGCTCGACGTCGATGCGCAGGTACATCGCGACCCGGGCGGGCCAGGGCGGGTCGCCGCGCAGGAATCCGCGCGCCACCACGCCCTCGACCAGGCCGAGCAGGTAGTCGCCGTGCGCGGCCCGGATCGCGGCCTGCTCGCCGGAGGCGGCCAGCCGGCCGGCGGCGTACTCGCCGATGGTGTCCAGCAGCCGGTAACGCGCGTCCCCGGCCAGCTCGCCGTCCAGGCTGACCAGCGACTTGTCGATCAGCGCGGCGAGCAGGTCGAGCACCTCGTCGGCCGGGATCTGCTCGTCGGCGCAGACCTGCTCGGCCATCTCCAGGTTCCAGCCCGAGAACACCGACAGGCGTCGTAGCAGCGCCTGCTCGGGCTCGGTCAGCAGCTCGTAGCTCCAGTCCACCGCCGCGCGCAGCGTCTGCTGGCGGACCGGCGCGGTGCGGTCACCGGAGGCCAGCAGCTGGAACCGGTCGCTGAGCCGGTCGGCCACCTGCTCGGCCGACAGGGCCCGGATCCGGGCCGCGGCCAGCTCGATGGCCAGCGGGATGCCGTCCAGCATCCGGCACAGGCGGGCCACCGCCCGCGCGTTGTCCGGGCCCAGCGCGAACCCCGGCCGGACCGCCGCGGCCCGGTCGGTGAACAGCCGGATGGCCTCGTGACTGGCCAGCTCGTCGGCGGGCACCCGGTCCAGCGAGGTCGGCAGCTCCAGCGGCGGGACCCGCCAGACCGTCTCGCCGCGCACCCGCAGCGGCTCCCGGCTGGTGGCCACCACCCGCACCCAGCGGCAGCCCGCCAGCAGCTGCTGGACCAGGGCCGCGCAGGCGTCGACCAGGTGCTCGCAGGTGTCCAGGACGAGCAGCAGCCGCCGGGAGCGCAGCGCGTCGTTCAGCGTCTCGGTGAGCGACCGGTCGGGCTCCTCCAGGATGCCCAGGGTGGCGGCCACGCGGCGTGGTACCAGCTCGGGATCCCTCAGGTCGGCCAGCTCCGCCAGCCAGGTCCCGTCGGGGAAGTCAGCGGCCAGCTCGGCCGCGAGCCGCAGCGCCAGCCGGGTCTTGCCGATCCCGCCCGGCCCGCACAGGGTCAGGGCCCGGACGTCGGTGAGCAGCATGCCAAGCTCCGCCAGGTCGCGCTCGCGGCCGACGAAGCTGTTCGGCTCGGCCGGCAGGTTCCCGGCGCTTAGCAGGATCTCGGTGGTCATGGCCCTCTGGTATGGTTGCCCGCCCTAGGGCATTGTCTCACCCCAGCCGCATGCTGGCAGCGCCTGATTCCATGCGTATCCGGGTAAGACCGATTTTCCCGTAACCGCCCCCGGCTAGCCGATGATGATCTCCACGGGCTCGGCGTAGCGGGCCCGGCCGAAGTACATCACCTTAGCCAGAGCCCACCACCGCTGACCTGGGCGAGCGTCGGCGGGCGCGGTGACGGGGAAGCTCAGCAGGGCGGCTGCGCCGGGCGCGGCGCTGAACGCGGAGGTCCAGGCGCCCAGGAACGGCCAGCTGCCGGCCGGGGAGATCAGCTGGACCTCGCCGCGGATCTCGCTCGCCGCCCGGCTGGCCACCACGACCTCGATCACGCCCGCCTCGCCCGGCGCCAGGCGCAGCTCGCGGCTGGCCACGGTCAGCTCCACCTCGGCCTCGATGGCCCGGGCCTCCGCGTCGCTGGCCGCCAGCAGCCCTGGCCGCAGCCAGTCCGGCGGCTCGGCCGGCGCCGGCTCGCCGACGGCGACCAGCGCGGCGTCCTCGATCTGCTGGCCGGCCTGGTCGCAGATGGCGGCGGTGACGAAGTGATGCCCGGCGGCCGTCCCCGGCCGGGCCCGGACGGCCAGGTCCCACCCGGCGTGGTCGCGGGCGGCCAGGTCGTACCGCAGCGGCCCGGCCGGCTGGACGTCCAGGCCGGCCGGGATGGCGAGCCGGATCTCGCCCGCGGCCGGATCGGGCCCGCAGGCCACGGTCAGCCGGAGCGACTTTGTTAGGGACGAGTCGACGGCCACGCGGGCGGGCGACAGGTGCACGGCCACCGGCATGTTGCCGGCCGGCGCGGGTCCCTTGCCGTGCAGCCAGTAGCGGGCGTAGACCGGCTGGGCCGGCTCCGGCGGCTCGGCGGGCCCGGCCCGTTCGGCGGCCGGGGTGGCGGGCGGCCAGGGC
>JBOHCO010000560.1:0-2475 GCA_050698895.1 Streptosporangiaceae bacterium | reverse complement strand
AGCCCGACCACATCGCGGGTGGTCAGCACCTCGGCGCCGAACTTGGTCGCCTGGAGCCGGGCCCGCCCGGTCAGCTGGGCGCCGGACACCCCGTCGGGAAAACCGAGGTAGTTCTCGATCCGGGAGCTCTGGCCGGCCTGGCCGCCGGTCGCTGTTCGCTCCACGAGAACGGTGCGCAGTCCCTCGGAGGCGCCGTATACCGCCGCCCCCAGGCCGGCCGGGCCGCCCCCGACCACGATGAGGTCATAGAACTCCCGCGACGGGGTCGTGGCCAGCCCGACCCGGGCGGCCAGCTCGGCGTCGGTGGGCTCGGCCAGCACCTCGCCGTCGGGCGTGATCACGATGGGCAGGCCCAGCCGGCTGATGTCCAGGTCGGCCTCGCCGTCCTCGGCGGCGGGCACGCCGTCCAGCTTCGAGCAGGCCACCTCGGCCAGCCGCTGGCCGGCCGGCTCGTCGGTGGTGAACCAGCGGTAGGGCACCTGGTTGCGGGCCAGGAACTCGCGGACCTCCGAGGACCGCGCCGACCAGCGGTGGCCGATGACCTTGGTCTCGGGCACCGCGCGGTAGTCCGAGTCCCGCCAGGCATCCAGCAGCGCGTCCACCGCCGGATACAGCTTCTCCTCCGGCGGGTCCCACGGCTTGAGCAGGTAGTTGTCGACATCGACCACGTTGATGGCGTCAATGGCGGCGTTGGTGTCGGCGTAGGCGGTCAGCAGCGCCCGTCGCGCGCCCGGGTACAGGTCCATGGCCCGCTCGAGGAACTCGATCCCGTTCATCTGCGGCATCCGGTAGTCGGCCAGGATCACCGCGACCTGGTCGCCGCGCAGCCGCATCTCCCGCAGCGCCTCGAGCGCCGCGTCGCCGGACTCGGCCCGGACGATCCGGTGCTCCTGCCCGTACTTGCGGCGCAGGTCCCGCGCCACCGCGCGGGAGACGCCGGGGTCATCGTCGACTGTCACGATCGCCGTACGCGGAGAGTCGGGCGCCGTCACAGGCATAGGTACTCCACATCCCCTTTTAGGTCGGCAGCAGAGCCGGCACATGCTCACATCGTAAGGAACGCGTCCAGCTATAGGGCCAGTGCCCGGCCCGGGCCGGCGACCCGCCTTCGGGCGCGCCCGGCCGCGTGGAACGATCTGATGGGGCCAGCACGCGGCACCGTTACGCGGAACCGGCGCGGCAGACATAACAGCATGCACATAGACATAGGAGGCGACATGCCAGGGACTCCCCTCCGGCAGCGCTCGGCGTGGCAGGCACTGGAGTTGCACCACGCGCAGATCGCCGGCCGGCATCTGCGCGACCTGTTCGCCGACGATCCCGGCCGCGGCGAGCGGCTGACCGCCCAGGCCGAGGACATCTACCTGGACTATTCCAAGAACCGCGTCACCGACGAGACGTTGTCGCTGCTGATGGACCTGGCCAGGGAGTGCGGGGTGCCCGAGCGCCGGGACGCCATGTTCCGCGGCGAGCACATCAACGTCTCCGAGGACCGGGCGGTGCTGCACGTCGCCCTGCGCATGCCGCGCGACGTCTCGCTGGTGGTGGACGGCGAGGACGTCGTGGCCCAGGTCCACGAGGTGCTGGACCGGATGCGGGATTTCGCGGAGCGCGTAAGGTCCGGCAAGTGGACCGGCTACACCGGCAAGCCGATCCGGAACATCATCAACGTCGGCATCGGCGGCTCCGACCTCGGCCCCGTGATGGCCTACGAGGCGCTGCGCCACTACTCGCGGCGAGACCTCAACTTCCGGTTCGTCTCGAATGTCGACTCCACCGACTTCGCCGAGGCAACCAGGGACCTGGCCGCCGACGAGACCTTGTTCATTATTTCTTCCAAGACCTTCGGCACGCTGGAGACGCTGACCAACGCGCGGTCAGCGCGGGCCTGGATCGTCGGCGCGCTCGGCGACGAGGCCGCGGTGGCCAGGCACTTCGTGGCGGTGTCCACCAATGCCGAGCGGGTGGCGGAGTTCGGCATCGACACGGAGAACATGTTCGGGTTCTGGGACTGGGTCGGCGGCCGGTACTCGATGGACTCGGCGATCGGCCTGTCCACCATGCTGGCCATCGGGCCGGACCAGTTCGGCGAGATGCTGGCCGGCTTCCACGCCATGGACGAGCACTTCAGGACCGCGCCGCTGGAGGCCAACCTGCCGGCGCTGATGGGCATGCTGGCCGTCTGGTACGGCGACTTCTTCGATGCCCAGACCTACGGCGTCATGCCGTACGAGCAGTACCTCAAGCGGTTCCCCGCCTACCTGCAGCAGCTCACCATGGAGTCCAACGGAAAGCACGTCACGCTAACCGGCGAGCACGTCGACTACGACACCGGCGCGGTTTTCTGGGGCGAGCCGGGCACCAACGGGCAGCACAGCTTCTATCAGCTCATCCACCAGGGCACGAAGTTGATCCCGGTCGACCTGATCGGCTTCGGCAAGACCGTCAACCCGCTGCGGAATCACCACGACATCC
>JBOHCO010000559.1:0-2419 GCA_050698895.1 Streptosporangiaceae bacterium | reverse complement strand
CTGGGCGCCGCTGTCGGGGGCCAGCACGTGCACCAGGCTGCGGGCCGTCCCCACCACGTTGACCGCCGCCAGCAGCCCGGCCGTCCACCGCGGCCCCCGGAACGTCGTGACGTCGCCCGGCAGCAGCCGCGACAGCCGCGGCCAACCGGCTCGTATCCCAGCAGAACCCATGATTCCCCCCGTGATCGCCAGCCGTCCCTGGCCGCCGCCTCCGTGAGTGTTTCCAGGTCACCGCCGGGTTAAGCCGGATGATCGCCGGCTCCTGCCCGGCCATCGGCTCCCCCATCTCCCTTAACAAAGGGGCCTGGCGCCAGGGCCATCCGGCCCCGCGAGGTGGTCCGGGCAGCGCCGGGATCACCGGCCCGACGCGGCGAGCATGCAGCCCGATCGGCCGCCCGGGGCGGGCACGGGAATCGCACCGGGCCCGGCGATGCTGGAGCCAGGCGTGAAGAAAATCGGCTTCCTGAGCCGGCCGCCAGCTGACGTCAGCGGACGGCCGGCGCGCGCGGGCTAGGGAACGCTCCACTGCTGGTTGTTACCGCCGTTGCAGGCGTACAGGATCAGCTGGGTGCCGTTGGCGGTGTTGGACGCCGGGTCATCCAGGCACCTGCCTGAGGTCGGGTTGACGAGCTGCCCGTTCTCGGCCTGCCAGACCTGGTTGGCGCCGCCGTTGCACGGCCACCACTCGACCAGCGTGCCGTTGGAGTAGCTGGCGCCGGTGATGTCCAGGCAGCCGCCGTCGATCTGGACCGTGCCGTTGCTCTCCGGGGTCCAGTTCTGCGCGGCGGCGTTGCCGTCGCACGCCCACATCTGCACCTTGTTGCCGTTGGCGGGGCTGCCGTTGTTGTTGTCCATGCAGACGGCGCTCTTGTCCCCGGCCGCGACGATCCCGGTCGCCCCGGCGGGCGGCACAGCGTAGCCGACCGACACGATGTTGGCCTGCACCGAGTTGTCGGCGGCGTCGGTCGGGTAACCGGAGGTCAACACGCCCTCGAAGAACGAGCCCGCCGACGAGTTGCTGTCGTCCCCGCCGGTACCCAGGATGATGGCCCCCTCCTGGTGCATCGGCGCGTAGCCGCCCAGGTTGGGCAGCGCCCCGGAGTACCAGGTGGTCAGGCCGCCCGACTGGGCGTTGCCGCCCTTGATCGCGTAGGTGGTCGTCCCGTTGTTCTTGAGCAGCGCCGTAACAAAGGCGCTGGAGTTGCCCAGGTTGCTGGTGTCGGAGCCGTTCGCCCCGGCGAACAGCCCGTTCTCCAGGTCGGCCTGGACCCAGGGACCCGATCCCGAGCAGGGCGCGAACCAGCACTCCTTGCTGAAGTTGATCGCGTCCATGTGGCCGTTGCCGTTGTCGCGGCTGTTGGTCTCGGCGTTCCCGTAGTCGAAGCAGCAGCCGCCGTTCACGTGGGTCCCGGCGGTCACCATGTACGCGCCCTGGGCCTGCGAGCCGGTCGCGACGCCGCTGGTGGCGTTGTCCCGGTAGCCGACGCCGGGACTCACGTAGACGCCGTAGGCCAGGTGGCCGCCGGCCATCACCGGCAGGGCGCTGGCGTTGGCGCCGACGTCCTGGCCGCCGTTCCCGCCCGGGCCCTGGATGGTCAGGTTGTTGCCGTGCCCGGACTGGTCGTAGATCTCGGTGATGGTGCACGAGGTGCCGGCGCAGAAGGAGGCCTGCGCGGCGGCGTTGGCGTAGCCGCCCGCGGTCAGCGGGGAGATGTTCGTGGTGGCGCCGTCCGAGGCCCGCTTGACCTGGTACAGCGGGCCGTCGTAGGTGGCGAACAGGGCCCGGACGGTGCTGTGCGCGGCGACGCACGGGGTGCTGGCGGCGGCGTAGATGTCACACGGGAGCTGGGTGGCGGCGTGGGCGGCGGCGGTGCTGGCGACGGTGCCGGCGACGGTGCCGGCCAGCGCGCCGGTGACCAGCGCGAGAGTCGCGCCGGCCGAGACCAGTAACTTCCGTAACATAGGGGCCTCCTGGTCGAGTTAGCTCATGTGAGCGCTAACAATCGCCCTCACTATCGCTCCCGCCTATCGCCCCGTCAAGGCGCGCTCAGGCGGGCAGCGGCCGGTCGGGCACGACCCGCTTCATGACCAGCGTGGAGGTCATGCGCTGCACGCCGGGCAGTGCGGACAGCCGCTCATCCTGGAGCCGCTGGTAGGCGGCCAGGTCGGCGGTGACGATGCGGACCAGGTAGTCGGGATCGCCGAACAGCCGCTCGGCCTGCACCACCTGCGGGATGTCCGCCAGCCCGGACTCGAAGCCGAGCAGCGTCTCGCGGTCCTCCTGGCGCATGGTGATGAACACGATGGCCTCGAAGGCCAGGCCGATGGCCTCGGGGTCGACCACGGCCCGGTAGCCGCGGATGGCCCCGCTGCGCTCCAGCTCGCGGACCCGGCGGTGGCACGGGGAGATGCTCAGCCC
>JBOHCO010000558.1:0-5879 GCA_050698895.1 Streptosporangiaceae bacterium | reverse complement strand
TTCGGGAGCTTCGTGAAGCAGACCAACGTCGGCCTCAACCGGGTCCTGGAGGAGGCGTCCAAGGTGTCCGGCCAGAACCTCAACGCGATCGAGGCCGCGACCGGCTCACACGCCTAGTTCCGGCTGGTGTTGCTGATTTTTCCTTAACAAGGGGCTGGTCCCGCTGCCGCCACGGGACCAGCCTTTTGCGTGCCTGGGCTGGTCAAGATCCATCCAGCGCGGGGTGCCGCCAGTCGCAGGCGGCGCCGTCAGTCGCAGGCGGCGAGCTGGATCGGCTCGGCCCGGCCCGGCCGGATCAGCAGGCCCCGGCCCAGCGGGCCCGGGCCGGCGTTGCGGGTCAGCCGGACCCCGAACAGGTCGCCATCGCCGGGCGAGTCCACCGCGACGATCACCCCGCACCGCGACTTCAGCGCCTCCGGGATGAAGCCCGAGTACGCGCGGCCCAGGTCGCCGGTCGTGCCGGCCAGCACCAGCCCGTGGTCGGCGTCGCGACCGCTCACGATCAGCGCCCGCAGGGGTTCCGACAGCATGCTGTCGGCCAGCAGCTCAGCGTCATCCACGAGGACCACGTAGCGTTCCAGATCTTCCAGGGCTTTATCGATCTCGGACTCGCTCGCGTCCGCGCCGAGCACGGCCAGCACCCCGGTGGTGCCCTCCAGCGCCCGCAGCGGTGACCGGCGGGGCGTGATCACCAGGACCGGCGTGCCCTGGCCCAGCAGCGAGTGGGCCATGGCCAGCAGGGCGTTGGAGCGCCCGCTGCGCGGCGGCCCGGCCACCACGGCGCCCGGCCCGTCGGCGGCCAGGTCGATGCCCACCGGCACCAGCTCGTCGCCGCCCGCGCCGGCCAGCGCCCACAACGGCGACGGCGGCCGGAAGCCCGGCTCCAGCGCCATGACCTCCTCGACGGTCACCCGGCCGGGCAGGGCGTCCACGCGCAGCGGCCGCTGGGCCCGCGGCGGCCGGCCATGGCGCTCCTGGGCCCGCTGGCCGAGCCGGCGCAGCGCGGCCACCTGCGCGGGTCCGGAAGGGTCGGCATCCAGCATGGCGATCTGCGCCTCCAGCGGGCGCGGGGTGGCGTCGAACAAGACCCGGCCCGGCGGCTGGGACGCGGGCAGCACGCGCTCGCTGACCCCGGCCAGGCCGGCGTCGGAGGAGTCGGTGAGCCGCAGCAGCATGCGCTCGCCGAACACGGTGCCCGGCTGGCCGAGCAGCGCCGACCGGTCGGTGGTGAACACCGCCTGCAGCCCGACCGCCGCACCCTCGCGCAGCAACTGCAGGATGGCCTCGATGAGCCGCCCGTAGTCGTACTGCTCGAAGGCCGCGAAGAAGCCCTCCCACCAGTCGAGCAGCAGCAGCATCCAGGGCAGCCGCTCGGCCGGGTCGTGGGCGGCGCGCTGCTCGGCCAGCCCGGCGAAGCCGTCGGCGGCCAGCACCTGCTGGCGGCGGCGGACCTCGCCGCGCAGCTTGGCCAGCAGCCGCTCCACCCGGTCGGCCTGGTCGCGGGACACGACCGCGCCGGTGTGCGGCAGCGCGCTGACCGGCAGCAGCGCGCCCGTGCCGCAGTCGATGGCGTAGATGTGCACGTCGGCCGGGGAGGCGTGGGCGGCCACCGAGCCGGCGATGGTGCGCAGCATCGTGGACCGGCCGGTGCGCGCGGCGCCCGCGACGACCAGGTGGCCGCCCTGGGCCAGGTCCAGGGCCAGCGGGTCGCGCGCCTGGCGGTCGGGGATGTCGGTGAGGCCGTAGGGCAGCGGCGGCACCTCGTCCCGGTCCGCCGCTCCGGCCGGCGGCACGTGCAGCTGGTCCAGGGTCACCAGCTCGGGCAGCGGCGCCAGCCACGGGCTGCGCTGCTCGGGCACGTCCAGCTTGGCCGCCGCGCCGCGGATCGCGTCGACCAGCACCGACAGGTCGGTGGCCAGGTCGCCGTCGTCCTGCGGCCCGGCGCTGTCGGCGGGCAGCGGCTGGCCCAGGTAGTGCCACGGCACCGGGACCACCCGGGCCACCGCGGCGGCCGGGCCCTGGCCGGGGCGGCGGCCGCCGATGCGGGCCGACTGCACCGCGACCGGCGCGGCCGCCCCGGACCGGACGTAGCACCGGCCCGGCGTGGACTTGGCGATGAACGCGGCCTCGGGGGTGTCGATGACATCACTCGACTCCGCGGAGTCGGTGACGCGCAGGGCGATCCGCAGGTTGGTGTTGGCCCGGATGTCGGCGCTGACCACGCCGGCCGGCCGCTGGGTGGCCAGGATCAGGTGCACGCCGAGCGACCGGCCGCGCTGGGCGATCCCGACCAGCCCGGTCACGAAGTCGGGCAGCTCGGCCACCAGCGAGGCGAACTCGTCGATGATCAGCACCAGCCGGGGGAGCGGGTCCAGCTCCCGCCGCCGGCGCCGGGTGTCCCAGTAATCCTCGATGTCCTTGGCCCCGGCGTGCAGCAGGATCTCCTCGCGCCGCTTGAGCTCGGCCGACAGCGAGGCCAGCGCCCGCTCGGTGAGGTGGCCGTCCAGGTCGCTCACCATGCCGACGGTGTGCGGCAGGCGGGCGCAGTCCTTGAACGCGCTGCCGCCCTTGTAGTCGATGAGCACGAAGGTCATCGACTCCGGCCGGTTGGCCACGGCCAGCGAGGCGATGATCGACTGGAGCAGCTCGGACTTGCCCGCGCCGGTGGTGCCCGCGATCAGGCCGTGCGGGCCGTCGGCCCGCAGGTCGACCACGAACGGCCCGTCCGCGCTGACCCCGATGGGCGCCGCGGTGGTCCGGCCGAGCCGGGTCCAGACGTCGGCGATGGCCCCGGCGTCCGGGTCGGGCAGGCCGATCAGGTCGAGCAGCCGGGCCGCGGACGGGATGGCGGCGTCGGCGTCGTCGCGGCTCACGTCCCGCACCGGCGCCAGGGCGCGGGCCATCCGGTCGGCCCAGGCCGGGCTGACCTGGTCGGCCAGCACCCGGCCGAGCATCTCCAGCCCGCCGCCGCGCAGGTTCACGCAGGCGGGCAGCTCGGGGTCCCAGGAGGCGACCGCGGTGCACTCCTCGGGCAGCATCCGCTCCGACTCGTCGATGCAGATGGAGTACACCCCGGTCTGGCGGGCCGCGGCCAGCACCTGCGGCATGCCGGGGATGCGCCGCAGCACCCTGGCCCCGTCCAGCACGACCAGGATCTTCGGCCCCAGGTCGGGGCTGGCCGCCCGCTCCTCGCCGGCCATGACGCCGGGCCTGCTGCGGGCCTTCTCCAGCCGCTCGGTCACCTCGCCGGCCAGCTCGGCCACCCGCCGCCCGGCCGTGGCCGGGTCCGAGCCGACCAGCGCGATGCAGGCCTCGCCCTTGCGCGGCGCGCAGTGCGGCAGCCAGCGGACCCAGTTCCAGTGCCGGCCCGCCTCCGGGTCGGCGGACAGGACCACGATCTGGAGGTCGCGCGGGCTGTGCAGGGCCGCGGCCTGGCCGATCAGCCAGCGGGCCAGCCCGCGGGAGCTGTCCAGCGGCCCGGCCAGGCCGAGCACGCCCAGCAGCGGCAGCGGCAGCGGGACCGGGACGTTCCTGGCCGTGGGCGGGGGCGGCAGCTCGGCGTCGGCCGGCGCGCCCTTCTCGGCCACGATCTCGACCGCGACCGGCGTCTGGCTGGTCAGCCCGACCCGCAGGTGCAGGGTGTCCGGGTCGTGCGCGCGGCGCTCCCACAGCCGGCGGCGCGGGCCGGTCGCGGTGAGCAGCACCTGGGCCGGGTCGGGCGAGGCGATCCGCCGCTCCGCCTCGTCGGCGGCCTGCGCGGCGGCCATGGTCGGCTCCAGCTCGGTCAGCTTCTGCTTGTACTCGCGTGCGGCGCGCTGGTGCGAGACCCGGCCGTGCCGCCGGTCGCTGATCCACTGGCCGACGATCATGACCGGGCTCATGAGCATGAACAGCGCGTACATGGCCGAGTGCAGGGCCCTGACCATGACCAGCCCGAGGACCAGCGGGATGAGTGCGGCCAGCAGCTGCAGGCGGGCCTTCTCGCCGCGCTTGGGCTCGGCCGGCACCTCGATGCGGCGCGGGCGGCTGGCCGGCCACAGCCGGGGCGGCCGGTTGTAGGCCAGGCCGCCGTCGCCGGCCGGGGACAGGTGCGCGTCGGGCTGCTCGGGCAGGGCCAGGGCCAGGACGTGCGGGCCGGCCTCCAGCAGCGCGCCCGGCGGCCAGGGCCGGGCGGAGGTGACCTCCTCGCCGTCGAGGAGCAGCGACGGGCCGCCCTGGGCGAGCCCGGCCTGGAGCGGCTCGAGCGTGACGCCGGGCTCGGGGACGCCGCGGCTGACCGTGATCCGCGCGGCGTGCGGGGGCAGGCCGGGTACCGGCACGTGGCAGTCCCGCGAGCTGCCCAGTGTCGCCGCGCCCAGCCCCAGGCGCCGTACCGTGCCCGCGACCGGGCCGCCCACGGCCCGGATCTCGACCGCGCCGGAGGGCTCGTCCAGCATCGTCGCCGGCGCGGCCTGCTGGTCGGCTGCGACGACCGCGCCGTCGTGCAGCATCCCGGCCGCCGCGGCGCCGGGGTCCAGCGGGCGGGCGTTGACCCACAGGGTCGCGCCCCTGGCGTGGGCCTGCCGCCTGGTCGCCCAGCTGCCCTGAGCTCCGGGGGCCTGCGCACCGGGCAGCGGGATCACCTCGGCCAGCTGCTCTCGTGGCCAGACCGCGCCGCGCAGCTCGGCCGCCACCTGGCCGACCGTCAGGCCGTCGTCGCCGCTGACCACCAGGTCGCGGGGTCCGGTCGGAGTGAGTGCCGTCAGCGTGATCCGCATCTGCCTCTCCGTCACGCTCGGCCGCGGAGCGCCCGGTCACCGGCTCGCTCAGTCACCCGCCCGCGGCGCCGTGCCCGGGCGCGCCAGCTGAGACGGCCAAGCTGGGGCGGCAGAGCTGGGACGGCCCGGAACGCACGATGTTATCGGCTATGGGCCGGTCTATCCGGGTTGTTCGCGGCCTTTGCCCTGCTCGTTCCCTGCTCGTTCCCTGCTCGTTCCCGGCTGGCGGTCCACGCCCGTGGCGCTCCGGAGCGCTGTCATTCCGCTGTCATTCCGCGGGCGCGGCGCTGGCGCGAGCCCGCCATTCCGGGTCGGCACCATCCCGGACGGCCTGGCTCGAGGCCCGCCATTGCGGCCTCCGATGCGGGGCCTGGCCAGCAAAGGCGTGCTGTCGCGCCCGCTCCCGTACGGCGCCGGCGGGCGGGGCCGATGCCGGTGTAGTGATCCGGTCACCCTTTGAGGTAGCGCCGCTTTCCGGGCTATATAGCCCATCTGCTGAGGCATGTGGCCCTATCGTGGAAAAGGCCTCCGAATCATCGCAGGTCGCGTGCGCGCGACCAGGCAGCCTTCCAGCAGGGGAGATCGTCGCTACATGCCCAGTGACCGGAGCACATTGCAGCGGGGGGCGCCAGGGGGCGACCATTCCGCCTGGCAGGAGCCGACCGCGCCGGGCGGGCGGCGGCTGCCGAGCGCACCCCGCGAGCGCAAGCCCGCGCTGGCCGCGCTGGCCGTCCTGCTGATCCTCGGCTGTGCGCTCGGGACCGGCTTCCTGGTGATCCAGAGCGGCAAGCGGGTCGCCGCGATCGAGATATCCCAGGAGGTCGGCGCGGGTCAGCGGATCCCGGCATCGGCGATGCAGGAGGTCCAGATCGCGTCCAACTCCGGGCTGAACTACGTGCCCTGGAACCAGGCCACCCAGGTGGGCCGGTTCTACGCGGCCAGCCCGATCCCGGCCGGGACGCTGCTGACCAACGCGATGGTGGCGTCCTCGACCACCTCGACGGCCGGGCGGGCCGTGGAGGGCCTGGCGCTCAAGGACGGGCAGCTGCCCAGGGACCTGCAAGTCGGCCAGCACGTCGACATCTACGCGGTCAGCGACTCCTCGGAGACCTGCCCCGGTCG
>JBOHCO010000557.1:0-6474 GCA_050698895.1 Streptosporangiaceae bacterium | reverse complement strand
CTGCGCAGCCGGGTGGCGTCGTACTGGTCGGACCTGCGCGACCGGGAGCACCTGGCCCCGATGGTCGCCGCCGTAGCCCGGATCGAGGCCGTGGCCTGCGACTCCGTGCACGAGGCCAGCTGGCTCGAGCGCAACCTGCTGGAGGCGGGCCTGCCGCGCTGGAACCGGACGCCGGGCGGCCAGGAGACGGTCGTCTACCTGCGGCTGGACACCCGGCCGGGCTCGCCCGGCCTTACTGTCGACCACCTGAGCCGGCCCGACACCGGGGAGGTCCGGTACTTCGGGCCCTACCTGGGCGGGCTCCGGGCCCGGCAGGCCGCCGCGGCCCTGGGCCGGATCCTGCCCCTGGCCTACGCCGGCGCTCAGCTCCGCGGCGCGCATCGTGACCTGGCCCGGACCCGGGGCGTGACCGGCGCCGACCGCGACCGGATCGCGCGGCAGCTCACCGCGGTGCTGGAGCGGCAGCCCGGCGCGGTGGCCGCGGCCCGCGGCGAGCTCGAGGCGCTGCGGGACCGGGCCGCGCGGGCGCTGGGGTTCGAGCTGGCGGGCCGCATCCAGGACGAGATCCAGGCCCTGGACTGGGTCACCGGCCCGCAGCGGGTCACCTTGATGGAGTCCGATGACGCGGAGGTGCACGGCTGGTCCGGCGGGGTGCTGGTGCGGTTCGTGATCACCGGCGGGCGGCTGTGCGCGTGGTCCCAGCGCGCCTGCGGCCCGGCGCACGCCGCGGCCCGGCTGGCGGCCACGCCGCCGGGCTGGGCCGGCTTCGCCCGCCGCAACGCCGAGCTGGCCGCCGCCCTGGCTCAGGCCCCCGACGGCGCGCCAGGCCGCTCCCGGCCGGCGGTCCGGTCGGCCGGCCCGCTCAAATCTGGCCCGCGCCCTCGGTGAGCGCCCGCCGCAGCAGGCGTTCCATGCTGTCGATGGCCACATCGGTGTCGGTTCCCGCTCGCCGGGACATCACGACCTCGACTTTGGGCGGCTCAGGGAGGTTGTGTGGTCTGCCGGGCCGCAGGGCGTTCGCCGGAATGTTGGTCGCCAGCAGCGCTCCGACGCCGATGCCCGCCGAGATAGCGGCCTGGACGGCATGCACGCTGGTGCTCTGGAAGGCGACCCGCCACTGACGTCCGTGCCGGGTGATCACGTCGAGGACGGGCTGGCGCCACTGACAGGGATGCGAGAACAGCACCAGCGGCAGCGGCTCTTTGGCCGGGTCGAAGGACGGCGCGCAGGCCCAGGACAGCGCGGCCTGATAGCGCCACCGGATCGATGCCTGCGCCATCGCCGACGGATCGCCGAATACGAGGTCCAGCCGGCCACGGTCGGCGAGTTCGCGCAGCACCTTCGCCGAGCCGATGACGACTTCGAGATCGACGAGGGGATGCAGCGTCGCGAAGTCCGCGAGTGCTGTCGGCAGGGTCGTGATCGCGAGATCTTCGAGCAGTCCCAGCGCCCGGTGTCCGGCCGGTGAGACATCGTGCCCGCTGACCGACGCGCGAGCTTCGTCGTGCAGCGCCAGGATGCGCTCGGCGTAGGTGAGCAGCTTCTCTCCGGCCGGCGTGACCCGGGCGCCGCGTGGGTCCCTGATCAGGATTCGTTCGCCGGCGGCGCGTTCCAGCCGGTGGATCCGCTGGGTCACTGTCGGCTGGGTCAGCCCGAGCGCCGCCGCGCCCCAGGTGATGCTGCCTGCCCGTACCGTTGCGGCGAACGAGCGAAGGTCCGAGATCCGGAAGTCGCCATCCATAAGCGAATGCTATATCTCCTATCGAGATATCACTGTAGGCAATGGCTCGGGCGGTCCCTAGGCTGACGACATGCCCGCCGCCGAGAGCCAGGAGAGCTACCTCGCGGTCGCCGATGCCGCGGCGACGCTGCTGGCGGACCCGGCCGTGGCTGGCGAATGGGACCAGCCCAGTGCCCTGGCGGGCTACGCCGTCAGCGGGCTGGCGGGTCACCTGGCCGGCCAGGTCAGCGTGGTGGCCAAGGCGCTGGCCGGGCCGGACCCGGAGACGGAGCCCATCCCGCTGCTGGACTACTTCCTGCAGGCCAGGTGGCTTGACACCGGCCACGATGGTGAAGTCCACCTCAGCATCCGGGGCAGCGGCGTGCAGTACGCCGCGGCCGGCCCCCAGGTGCTGGCGGCCCAGACCGCCGAGGTGCTGGACCGGCTGCGCCAGGACCTGCCGGGTCAGCCGGAGCAGCGCGTGGTGCAGTTCCCCTGGGGGCCGCCGGCGCTGCGCCTGGACGACCTGCTGGCCAACCGCATGATGGAACTAGTCGTGCACCTCGACGACCTGGCGGTCAGCGTGGGTGTGCCCACGCCCACGCTGCCGGTCGCGGCCACCGACGCGGTCATCGGCATCCTCGCCACGCTGGCCGCCAGAAGGCGCGGCCCCGTGCCCGTCTACCGTGCGCTAACCCGGGCGGAACGGGCGCCAGCCACGATCGCCGCGTTCTAGCGGCCGGCCGCCCGCGGGTCGCCAGCTGGGCCAGCATCGAGATGGCCAGGCCCACGCTGAGCGGGATGCACAGCCAGGTGGCCAGGTTCATGCCGACCATGTGCCGGGTGGTGGAGATCCCCTCGAAGAAGCCCGGCGGGATGAACGCGACGAAGGCGCAGCCGATCAGGCCGAGCACGGCCACGGCGGCGTTGCGGTGCCAGGGCCGGCCGCGGCGGCGCAGCAGCGCCAGCAGCGCGATGCCGGCCATCAGCAGCCAGGCCGGCAGCAGCCCGTACAGGCCGAGGTTGGTCGGCAGCTGGCGCATCAGCCACGTGATGACGACGACCCGGGACTCGAAGGCACCCTTCTTGTAGCCCGCACCCGGCGCGTAGTTGCCCAGCTCGGTGACCCGGAAGACCTGGGCCTCGACGGCCGCGTGCTGGCCGATGCCCCAGATGCGGCCCGGGTGGGTGAGCAGGAAACGGGCCACGTTGGTGTCGGTCAGCTCGGGCTCGTAGGTGTCGTACAGGGGGCTGTTGCGCACCGATTTCCGGTCCCAGTAGTAGGTCCCGGCGTACTTGGCCCAGCTCGCCGGCAGCCCGAGCGCCTTCAGGTCGGCGCGCACGTTGTCCTGACCGGTGACGATGTTCTGGAAGATCGTGTCCACGGCCTGGATGTGGTGCAGCCGCTGCCCGTAGCTGCTGCTCGCGTCCCAGACGGCGTAGGTGCCGGCCATGAGCGCCAGGACGCCCGCGACCGCCGTCGCCTCGGCGACCGGGCGGGTGCGCAGCCGCTGCCGCCAGCGCTGGCCGCGGCCGCCGGTGGTCACGCTGGCCAGGATGATGGCCGGGCAGATGGGCACGGCCAGGATCAGGTACTGCTCCTTGGACACGATGGCCAGGACGCCGCCGGCGCCGGCCAGCACCAGGCCCGCCACGGCCTCGCGGCGGCGGCGGCCCAGGTACACCAGGCCCGCCGCGACCAGCAGCAGCCCGGTTATCATCGCGGGCTCCTCGAACGGGCTGGCGAACACGTCGAAGAACGTCGCGTCGGCCACGATCACCCACAGGCACGCGGCCAGGAGCACCTGCGCCCACAGCCGGATCCGCAGGCCGGTGACCAGGCTGGCGATGCCGACCGAGGCCAGCGCGCACATCAGGATGCCGAGCGCGATCAGGTTGAGCTGGCCGGGCAGGCCGAACAGCGGGGTCAGCAGCCGGGAGATGACCAGCGGGGCCATCTCCGAGGTCGGATAGGGCAGGTGGTTGTGGCACTCGGCGCTCACGCCGTACCGGAAGTAGGCGAAGCGGAAGAAGCGCGGGTCGCGGTGGCTGTGCATCGGCCCCATGTGCAGCGGGAACCCGCACATGACCCGCGGTCCGTCCCGGTTGTCGGCCTGGCCGATCGGCACCGGGACGAGCAGCCGGATCAGGAACGCGGTCAGCGACAGGCCGAAGATCGACAGCCAGCGGACGGGCAGGCGCGCCGGCCGCGCGATGCGCAGCCGGCCGACCCGCAGGAGCGCGCGCGGGCCCTCCGGGGCCGCTCGGTCACTTGCCGTCTGGTCGCCTGACACTCCGCCGATCCTCTCCAGGCCCGGACGCGACGGTGCTCCCCCCTCCCGTGCTCGCGCGCCCCGCCAAAGAATCCGTAAACAGGGAGAAATGAATATGCAAAACGCTGCATTCGCACGGAACGAGCATTCTCTCGGAAGCGCTCACCGATGGTGACTTAGCGCTGCTTCAGGAGCAGTAGCTCACTTTTTCATCTCCAGCCTAAGGCAGGCGCGGAACTCATGGTGACGCGGCCGGCGGAGTTGTTACCAGAGGTTGTGCTGGGCTTACCAGAGATTGTGCCGGGCTTACCAGAGGTTGTGCTGGGTGCCGATGGGGTCGCCCGCCCACTCGTGCATGTCCGCCAGGTTGTCGCGGGCCGGGTACTTCTCGGCCGCCGGGCCGTCGGCGAACGCGCGCAGCACATTGGCCGTCACCTGGCGGACAAAGCGGCCGGTTCGCTGATCAATGCCGTAGCCGATATCGCCGCTGAAGGACCTGACCCAGCGCATGGTCCCGGCGTTGAACACCCCCGCCCCGCTGCGGTGGGTGTAGTAGGCCGAGTCGGAGTAGCTGTGGATGCCCCGGCAGGTCAGCGGCGAGTGCGACAGGATCTCGATGGGCCGCTCCACCGGCGAGTCCGGGTTGACCCGGTCGTACTCGATGCCGACCAGGCCGGGGAAGCGGGTGCCGTGCCGGACCCCGGTGCCGCGGAACAGCCAGGAGTCGGGGCTGACCACGACCAGGGCGGCGTCGGCCGGGTTGGACTCGTACAGCGTCCCGGTGATCGACGACTCGGGGTCGGGGTGCGGCGGCTCCCGCCAGTCGCTGGTGACCAGCGCGTTGTCGTGGCCGTACATGGGGTCCTGCATCCAGCTCGTCTTGTAGCAGATGACCAGCCGGTTCGACCCCAGCCTGGTGCCGGCCAGGCGGGTGCGCCGGAACATGCAGTTGGCGCCCAGGAAGGCCACGTTGACGCCCGCGTTCCTGGCCGCCGTCACGTTGGCGCGCTCCGGGGGCGACCAGTACTCGTCGTGCCCGCCGGAGATGACCGCGCTGGCCCCGCGCAGCAGCCCGGCGTCGGCGGCGATGTCCATGCTGCTGGCGTAGCCCAGCGGCAGCTGCATCTTCTCGGCCAGCTGGATGAGCTTGCGCTCGTGGGCCAGGAACATGAACGCGCCGTTGAGGTCGAACGGCCGGTCCAGGCTGACCGCGAGCGACCGGTTGCCGTAGTCGGCGATCCCGGCCGGGCCGTTGTACAGGTCGTAGCCGCCCCACATGTTGTAGGCCTGCCAGGTGGCCGTGGAATTCTTGATCACGACCTTTCCGGCATTGTCCGGCGTGCGGATGGTCAGCGGGACGAACCGCTGCGCGCCGTCCTCGGCGTCCAGCCGCAGCAGGTAGGAGCCGGCTGGCCAGTCGTGGGTCGGCACGCTGAACGACGGAGCCCAGCCGGTGGTGACGGTGTTGGTCGGGCGCGACCGGGCGGGCCGGCCCTGCCGGCGGCCGCGGATGCTGCCCGACTGCCAGATCAGCCGGGCCAGGTCGCCGCGATACCAGCCCGTGCGGAACGCCAGCACCCGGAACGACCGCGCGGTGGTCGACACGTAGAGCGGCACGGGCTCGCCGGGTAGCGCGCTGGCCAGGCCCGCGTAGCCCATGATGGCGTCGGGCGGGCCCAGGTGCCGGATGTCCCAGCGCGGGTCGCCCGGCAGCTTGCTCTCCGCGATCCTGCGCCGCGCCCCGACCGGGCGGATGGTCTCGTGGCGGGGCGCGCGGGCGGCGGAGTCAGGCGCCGCCGAGCACGCGGCCAGCTCGGCCGCGACCGGCACCGCGGCGGCCGCGGCGGCGGTCCGCAGAAAGGTTCTTCTGCTCTTGGCATGCTGAACCATGTGACCAGCTTGCTCCTATACCGTCACCATAAGGTGAATAGCTGGTCATAAGTTTGCCTTTCCGAGAGCATCCAAGCGGATATCCGGCCGGGCCCATCACGGACGGATATCGTGATCATGAAATAGGCGCCGGGACGAGGTGTACCGCGCTTCCGCGGAAGCGTCTCACGCAAGTGCGTCACGCATGTGCGCAGCACGTTTCCGCGGAAACGCGCGCGCCAGTACTCAAACCGGACTTCGTGACGTGCGTGCAGGGATCGCGCTTACCTGGCCACTCGCGGGGCTACCTGGCCGCTGCCGGGGCCAGCTCCGCCAGGTCCGGACCGCGCTGTTCAGCACCCTGATCATCAAGCCGGTGACAGACGCCCCGCACCGGCTGCGATAGTCAGCCTGCCGGCGACACCAGCAACACCGCGCCAGAACCTGCCACTACCAGCGACAATCCCGCCAGTCATGAACGTTACGAAGTCCGGTTGGAGCACTAAGCGCGGATGGGCTCCAGGAGCGGGTGCGGCTGGGCCAGGACCGCGGTCACCGGGTCCGGATCCGGGCGGCTGGCCAGGCCGGGGCCCGGCGTGACCAGCGTCTCCC
>JBOHCO010000556.1:0-2336 GCA_050698895.1 Streptosporangiaceae bacterium | reverse complement strand
CCGCCGGACGCGCCGCCGCTGGTGCTGCTGCACGGCGGGAACGCCACCTCGGCCTCGTGGTTCGCCAACGCCGGGGCGCTCAGCCGGGCGCACCGGGTGCACGCTCCCGACCAGGTCGGTGACGCGGGCCTGAGCGTCCCCTCCGGCCGCCCGATCCGGCGGCCAGGGGACTTCATGGGCTGGCTGGACGCGCTGCTGAACGGGCTGGGCCTGGCGTCGGCCGCGTTCTGCGGGCACTCCTACGGGGCCTGGCTGGCCCTCAGCTACGCCCTGCACGCGCCGGGCCGGGTGCGACGGCTCGCGCTGCTGGACCCGACCGCCTGCTTCGGCGGCCTGGCGGCGGGCTACCGGCTGCGCGCCGTGCCGCTGCTGACCCGGCCGACGCAGGCCCGGGCCCGCGCGGTCCTGACCTGGGAGACGGCGCACGCCGAGCCGGCCGCCGACGAGCTACTGACCAGCCTGGCCAGCCTGGGCGGCGGGGAGTTCCGCCGGGCCCGGCTGGTGCTGCCCAAGCGCCCGGCGGCCGCGGCGCTGCGGGCGACCCGGGTCCCGATGCTGGCGGTGCTGGCCGAGCGCAGCCTGGCTCACGACATCGGCCGGATCGGCGCGGCCGCCCGGCGGCTGGTGCCGGGGGCGGAGACGACCGTCCTGCCCGGCGCGGCGCACCACACGCTGCCCGCGACGGCGGCCGGGCCGCTCAACGACCTGCTGACGGGCTTCCTGGCCGCTTGACACGACGCCGGCGCTGCGCGATTCTATAACTGACTCGTTCTAGAAGATACTGGTTATAGATGATGGCGGGACGATAGATGGCGACCGACCGGCTCAGCCTCGTCTTCGGGGCCCTGGCCGATCCCACCCGGCGGGC
This sequence comes from Streptosporangiaceae bacterium, assembly GCA_050698895.1. Taxonomy (GTDB): domain Bacteria; phylum Actinomycetota; class Actinomycetes; order Streptosporangiales; family Streptosporangiaceae; genus DASUBV01. The sequence continues at coordinate 1,468 of JBOHCO010000556.1, read as the reverse complement.
CATCCTGACCCGGCTGGCGCAGAGTGAGGCGACCGTCGCCGAGCTGGCCGAGCCGTTCGCCGTGTCGCAGCCGGCCATCTCCCGGCACCTGAAGGTACTGGAGGGCGCGGGCCTGATCTCCCGCACCCGGCGCGCGACCGCCCGGCTCAGCCATCTGGAGGCCGCACCGCTGCGCGAGGTCACCACCTGGCTGGCCCGTTATCAGCGGTTCTGGGACGAGAGCCACGAGCGGCTGGATGACCTGCTCGCGGCGCTGCAAGCCGACAGCGATGAGGGAGGCGACCATGCCTGAGACCACGATCACCGCCGAGCCCGGCAGCTCGCTGATCACCATGACCAGGGAGTTCGACGCGCCGCGCGAGCTGGTGTTCCGGGCCCATGTCGACCCGGACCTGCTCGTGCGGTGGCTCGGCCCGCGCGAGCTGACCATGACCGTCGACCGCTACGAGGCCCGCAACGGGGGCACCTACCGCTACGTCCACCACGACGCCCAGGGGGGCCAGTACGGCTTCCGCGGGGTCTTCCACGGCGACCCGACGCCGGACGGCCTGGTGCAGACCTTCGAGTTCGAGGGCGAGCCGGGGCACGTGAGCCTGAACATCTACACCTTCACCCAGCGCGGCGACCGGACCGAGCTGCGCACCGTGGCCAGCTTCGCCTCGGTGGCCGATCGCGACGCCATCATCGACGCCGACATGTCGCGCGGCGTGCGGGACGGCCACGACCGGCTGGCCGAACTGCTGACGGCGCTGCTGGCCGGGGCCCAGGCCGGCTGAGGCCCTAGCCGATCCCCGCGGCGGCGCGCCGGGCCACCACCTCGGCGTACCGCTCCAGCGTGCCGCCTGAGCCAGGCCCGGCGATCGCGGCCCTGATGACCGGGGCCATCTCGCCGTGCCGCTCCAGGTGGGTATACGTCAGCACCACCTCGGTCGCGTCCGGCCCGGCCGGATTGAAGTCGACCACGATCACGCTCGCGTGCTCGTCATCCGGCACCGGCCGCCAGCCGGGCCCGATCCGCCAGGTCAGGGCGATGCAGCCGGGCGGCGCCCACTCCACGATCGTGCCCCTGGTCACCTCCGCCCCGTCCGCGCCGCGCTCGTAGAACCGGCCACCCGCCCGCGGGCCAGGGCCGCCTCGGTCACGATCGATACCCTGCCGGTATGGATGACCTGGAGACCCGAGAGCTGCGTTACTTTGGTCGCCCTTACCTCGCGAGTCGACCGATCCCGAGTCGCAGCCTAAATGCCGCACCTATCATGCCTGCTACCATTATTGCGAGATGAAGCTCCTAAACGAGATGAAGCTCCTAAAGAAGATCCCGGAAGCCGCGATGGTCGCTGTCTTTTTGAAGGCAGAATTCTCCTCACCAAGGTTTAGCGACGACCTGAGGAAAGCTATGCAACCGTTCAGTGTCGAGGAGGCTGTGATTACGCATCCTGATATCACAGACATGCATGAGAACGAACTG
>JBOHCO010000555.1:0-1437 GCA_050698895.1 Streptosporangiaceae bacterium | reverse complement strand
GCGCGGCCTCGGGGGCGTCGGCCACGGGCGCGTCGGGACCGTCGGCGGCGGCCGACCGCGCGGCCTCCACCTGCGGCACGGCGGCCCGCACCTCGTCGGGATCGGCCTGGACGGCCTCCAGCACGTCGGTGGCATCGCCCGGCTTGTCCATCAGGCCGAGCAGCAGGTGCTCGGTGCGGATCTCCTTGCTGCCGGCCCGGGCGGCTTCTTCCCTGGCCTTGGCGATGGCCGCCCGTGCGTCGGGGTCGAATCGCTCGAACATCAACTGCTCCGTTCGCCCGCCGTGCTGTCACGCGGTTCCCGAGCCGTCACCAGGCGGTGGCTGGCTCGCCCCGCCGAGACGCCGACGGCGCCTGAGCAGTTGCCAGATGATAGCTCCGGAGCGCGGGTCATCAGGCCGGCTCCGGCCGTCCCCCGACGGCGCGCGGGCTGCTTCGGGCGGCATGTCGCAACCGTCCGGCCCAGGTGAGCGGCCCGGTGGGCGGGCGCACCGGCGGCGTTATGGTGGGCTGATGGCCGCGCTGGAAATCACCTCGCGAATTCAGGTCCGCGCCGACCCGCAGCGGGTCTGGGAGCTGGCGATGGACTGGTCCCGGCAGCGCGAGTGGGTGCCCGCGACCGTGGTGCGGGGCGGCACCGGCGTCGGCGCTCAGGTGGTGGCCAGGACCGGCATCGGGCCGGCCGGGTTCACCGACACCATGGTCATCACCGAGTGGGCGCCGCCGCGGCGCTGCGTGGTCCAGCACACCGGCCGGGTGGTGCGCGGTCGCGGCGTGTTCGAGGTCGTGCCGCGGGGCGAGGTCAGCGAGTTCCGGTGGACCGAGCTGATCGACCTGCCGGTGCCCGCCTCGGTGCGGCCCGCGGCCACGGTGATCGGCCGGTGGACGGTGGCGCCGCTGACCAGGCTGGGCCTGGACTACGCGCTGCGCCGCTTCGCCCGCCTGGTCTGACCGGACTGGTACGACTGAAGGATGCGGCCCGAACCCGTCCTCGAGCCCGGCGACGCCGCCGGCCTGCGCGAGCGGTTGCGGCACGTCTACTGGATCGGCGGCGGCAGCGGGGCGGGCAAGTCGACCATCACCGGCCGGCTGGCCGCGCGGCACGGCCTGAGCGTGTACGCGACCGACGACGTGATGCGCGACCATGGCCGCCGCATCCGGCCCGGCGAGGCCCCGTTCCTGGCCGAGTTCGTGGCCATGGACATGGACCAGCGCTGGGTGCACCGGTCGCCGCAGACCATGCTGGAGACGTTTCACTGGTACCGCGGCGAGGGCTTCGGGCTGATGGTGGACGACCTGCTGCGCCGGCCGGCCGGGCCGGGCGTGATCGCCGAGGGCTTCCGGCTGCTGCCGCACCTGGTGCAGCCCCTCCTGGCCGAGCCGAGCCGCGCCGTCTGGCTCGTGCCGAGACCCGAGTTCCGCCGCGCCGCGCTCGCCC
>JBOHCO010000554.1:0-4809 GCA_050698895.1 Streptosporangiaceae bacterium | reverse complement strand
CCAGCCCGGTCTCGCGGATCATCTCCCTGGCCCGCGCGGGCGAGACAGGCGCGAGATCCGCCGCCCGGTCCCTGGTCAGCTCGGCCAGCGCGCCGCCGCTGCCGACCACGACCATCGCGCCAAGCGGAGGCTCAGCCTTGAAGCCCAGCAGGGCCTCAACCCCACCTGGCACGAACGGCTGCAGCTCGAACCCCTCAATCCGCGCCGCCGGCACGGCCACGCGGACCTTCGCGTCGATGCCGGCAATCGCCGCGCGCAGCTCAGTCTCGTCGGCGATATTGACGACGACGGCGCCGGCGTCGGTCCGGTGCGGGATGTCGGGTGACGCGATCTTGGCCACCAGCGGATAGCCGAAGGCCGCCGCCTGGCCGGCCGCATCGTCGGCGTCCTTGGCCAGCACCGACGGCACCACCGGCAGCTGGTAGGCAGCCAGGATCTTCTGGGTGAGCGCATAGCCGACCGGGCCCGACTGTCCGCGCAGCTCTTCTCTCAGGTCAGCTAGATCGCCTGGAGACACCGCAGCTGAGTACGGGACCGGCTCGGGGCGGCGGGTGCCCAGGCCCCGCAGGGCGACCACGGCCGCGCGAAGGCCGCGCAGGAATGGCACGGGGGAGCCAGTCACCAGTTCCTGCAGCAGCGGATGGATCCCGGCGGAGGCGCTGGACGCGAGCAGCACCGGCTTGGCCGCCTCCCGCGCGATGCCCACCACCATCCGGACGTTCTCGGCGTACCAGTGATCGGGCCACAGGTCCAGCAGGTCGTGCGCGTCCTGGATCACGACAACCGAGTCGACCTCGGCGTCCTCGATCATCGCGCGCAGCGCCGTATCCGGATCGCGGCGGTCCTGGCCGACGGTGGCGCCGAGGTCGATGGGATTGGTTCCCTCCGAGTCCGGCAGCGCCTGACGGAGCCGCCGGCCCGTCTCCTCCGAGAGCCTGGCCAGCTCCAGGCCGTTCTCGACGGCGAGGTCACTGGCGAGTGCGCTCTGGCCGCCGGAGATCGTGTAGATGCCGACCTTCGTCCCGGCGCACGGCGGGGGCTTGGCCGCCAGCGCCTGCAGCGTGGCGACCATGTCGTCGTAGTCCAGCACGGCGGGCACGCCGAGCCGGGCAAAGTACGCGCGATAGGCGTCATAGTCGCTGATCAGCCCGCCGGTGTGGGCCTGGGCGGCGCGGCTGCCGACCGGCGTGCGCCCGACCTTCAGCGCGACCACCGACTTCCCGGCGGCCTGGACGCGGTCAACCGCGGCCTCGAATCGCGCCGCGTCCTTGATGCCCTCGATGACCATGCCGATGACGTCGGTCGCATCATCGTCGGCCAGCCAGCTGAGGTAGTCAGCGGACGTGATGCTGGTCTCGTTGCCGCTCGACACGATCCGCGCGAAGCTCAGCCCGGGTGAGGTCATGAGGGATATCGAGGCCGAGCCCGACTGCGACACGAGCGACACATTGCCCGGCCGGGAGGCTCCGTAGCCCGCCGTCCACAGCGGCGCGCGGCCGGCCACGCTCAGCACGCCCAGGCAGTTCGGGCCGTTGAACCTGATCCGCAGGCTTCGCGCCGCGGCCTCGATGTCGGCCAGGTCCTGGCCGAAGAACCCCGCCGCCGGGATGACCGCGGCCCGGCAGCCGCGCTCGTCCAGCTGCCGGAGGATTTCTGTCACGCCGCTGGCCGGAACGCTGATCATGGCCACGTCCAGGTCGGCGGGCAGGTCGGCCACGGACGCTACGGCAGGCCAGCCCTCCAGCACGTCAGCCCGCGGATGCACGCTGTAGACATCTCCGCCGAAGCCTTCCTTCCGCAGGTTCCTCAGCACCTGGTTGCCGAGCGTATGGCGGGTTGAGGACGCGCCGATGACCGCGACGGAGGCGGGTCTCATGATGGCGTCTATGGCCGTCATCGGCCAGGCGGTAGCCGCGTCGCCCGATGTCAGCGAAGCCATGTCCGGCCCCCGCTCATTCCACGCCCAGGACGCGAGCCGCGTTGGAGTACAGCCACTTCTCCTTGACGCTGTCCTTGAGCGGCAGGGCGAGGTATTCGTCGATGGCCTCCTGCATGGTCAGTCCCAGCAGTGACCAGGACAGCCCGACCATGACCTTGTCCTGCAGCAGTGTGTTCCCGAACTGAAGGAACTGCTCCCAGCCGGAGCCGGGAGTGGCGAAGTGGCGCGGCCGGTGTGCGGCCGTGTCGCAGTACAGCCGGCCGTGCCTGCGCAGCAGCCCGACCATGTCGCTGACCCACGGCCAGCCGGCCAGCCCGGCGATGACGGTGAGTTCCGGGAAGTCCATGGCGACCTGGTCCAGGTGCCTCGGGTGGCCCAGCTCGTAGGGCCGGTCGCTGGCATAGGTCATCGCGGTGTAGATCCGGACCGGGATCTCCAGTTCCACGCACTTGGCGTAGAGCGGGTAGTACCGCCGGTCGCTGGCCGGGACCATGTCGTTGAGGGCGGCCACGGACAGGCCCCTGACGTTGTCCTCCCTGACCAGGCGCTGGAGTTCCCTGACCGCACGCATTCCGTCGTAGGGGCTGAGATGGACGAACGACATCAGCCGGTCCGGGTGCCGGCGGGACGCCTCGATCGTCACCTGGTTGGTGGATGTCGCGAGCACTCCCTTGACCACGCCCGCCTCGTCCATCAGCCGGATCAGCTCGTCGGCTCGATCCTCGGTCGACATGGGCTCAGTCGGGCCCTGCTTGGCCTGGCGCCGGCTGGCGAAGATCGTGTCGTAGTGCGGGAAGCCATAGTCGGGCGGCGGCGGTAGCCGGTCGGGTCCCGGCGGCCCGGGCAGCTCCCGTCCCGCCGAGGGGGTGTCGTTCTGCGGCGCCGGGAGGTAGGTCTCCATGTCGATGACGCGCATGCCGTGGCCGTCCTTTCGTAGCTGGCCGCCTGGTTCGCCGGGCCGGGCCCGGCCGTTGCGATGTGTCTCAGGACGTGAAAGACCAGTCCTCTGGCGTAAGGTCGCTCGCGATGTGCGCGGGGGTCACCACTGGCGGGCCTGGGCCAGCACCAGGGCAACGCGGGTGAACAATTCGCCGGCAACGCTGGTGCTGTGCGGCGGCCTCGCCTGACGCAGAGCACAGCGAGAATGCGCCACCGGCTCCTCCTCAAGTGCTCAGGCTCGAAATGACCGAGCTAATCACGAGGGATTCCTATATACGGACATAGTTCTTAACGTTGACCGTAGAGTGACGACGACTACTTCGTCAAGACATGATCCACCGCGGCGGCCCGGCCAGCCGGGCCCGGCCGGGTGCCGGGACGGGCTGGCGGGCCCCGCCCGCCCGAGGCGAACGCCCAGGTCAGGGCGGGCAGGGCCGGGTTGATACCGGGCTCGGGCCGCCAGGCCGCGACTCCGGCGGCGCGACCGCCGGCCCCTGCCGCCGGGCGAGAGCGCTATATCGCCTGGTGAGACGGAGCCCCGAGGCGCTGTGATATCCGGCTGGCGGCCGACTTGACGCGCCCGGCTACCGTCTCGCCGTCCAGGGCACCCGAGTTCAGGTAGCTGATGCCGACGGAACCACAGCACTCCGCCCTGGCGTTGAAGACCGGAGCCGCGACGCAGGAGATACCGGCCGCGGTCTCGCCCTCGTCGATGGCGAACCCGTTGCGCCGGACGTCCTCCAGGTCGCTGGCCAGCCGCGCCGCCGTATAGGCGAGCCGGGACGTGCCCCGGATGGTCAGGTCGACGCGGGCGCGATCGGCCTCGGTCGAGAAGGCCAGGGCCGCCTTGCCGACCGCGGTCAGGTGCGCGGGCAGGCGCGCGCCCACGGCGCTGGCCAGGCGGACGGCCTGGCCAGGCGGATCTTCCTTCTCCAGGTAAACAACGTGAGCACCGTCGAGCACCGCGAAATGAGCCGTGATGCCCATCTCATGGCTGAGCTCGACGAGGTCAACGTGGGCCGCCCTGGTCGGTGACATGTGCAGTGCATAGGCCGAGCCGACCTCGAACGCCCTGATCCCGAGGCAGTAGCCGCTCTCGCCTACCTGTTCCAGGAAACGGCGGTCAATCAGGGACTGGAGAATGTTATGAACGGTACTTCGTGGCGCGTCTATTGCGGCGGCTAGCGCAGACAGCCTCATCGGCCTGCCGCCGTTTTCCGCGACCAGCTCGAGAAGCCGGAGGGCGCGACTAACGGAGTTGTTCACGAGTCACGTTCCGATATTAGAATTGTGTTCGCATGTACGTACGCAGGCTAAAGTCTGTTCCGGAACGATGTCAAGATCGGCTGTGCGCGCACGCGAGAGCACGGAACCCGAGCCGAGGATCGCAGTGCTGGATGATCAGCATCTCCGCCCGCGAGCAGCAGCGCTGTCATCGACTCGCCTGCCGCCTGGCCGGTCCGCTGGGTCATCGGCTCCGCCTCCGCATAACCTCGCGGCCGGGCCGGCTCTCTCCCCGCTGGATCCGCTGGATCCGCTGGACGGCAGGGTCGGCCGGACGACGATTGTTATCTCATGTCCTGCTTCCCCCAGTCTGCCGCAGCCGGTGGCACGAGAACATCTGCGGTCATCCGGGCCGCCCGCTGTCTCACCCGCTGGCGATCCCCCCGTGGTAGGGCAGCGGAGCCGACGCGACACGGGTCCGCAGTCGGCGCAGGCTCGTGGACGTGCAGAGGTAGAGCGTGCGCCAGCCGGGACCGCCCCAGGCCAGGTTGGCGGTTACCTCCGGGGCTGATGACCCACACGCCGCCGCGGGCCGTGCACCAGACATTGCCGAGCTCATCGCACTTCATCCCGTCCGGTCCCCCCGGTACGCCCGAGCCGTCGTCGCCCATGTCCCAGTGCAGGATCCGGGCCGGGCCCAGCGTGCC
>JBOHCO010000553.1:0-7202 GCA_050698895.1 Streptosporangiaceae bacterium | reverse complement strand
CCGGTGAGCTAGACCGGGGACAGGCCCAGCTGCCGGCCCGCGAGGCTGCGCGACCGGTCGCCGAGCTGCTGCGCGATCTTCATGAGCTCCAGGGCCGCGGGCGAGTCCGGGGCGGACAAGACGATCGGCTGGCCGGTGTCGCCCGCCGCGCGCAGCCCGGGGTCGATGGGGATCTCGCCCATCAGCGGGACCGGGGCCCCGGTGACCCGGCTCAGCGTGTCCGCGACCGCCCGGCCGCCGCCGGTGCCGAACACCTCGATCCGCTCCCCGCAGTGCGGGCAGGGCAGGTAGGCCATGTTCTCGATCACGCCGACCACGCGCTGGTGCAGCTGCGAGGCCAGCGACCCGGCCCGCTCGGCCACCTCGGCCGCGGCCAGCTGCGGCGTGGTGACGACCAGCAGCTCGGAGCCGGGGACCAGGTGCGCGGCCGAGATGGCGACGTCGCCGGTGCCCGGCGGCAGGTCCATCAGCAGCACGTCCAGGTCGCCCCAGAACACGTCGGCCAGGAACTGCTGGAGCAGCCGGTGCAGGATCGGGCCGCGCAGCGGGAGCGGCTCGTTGCCCTTCTTGAGCATGCCGCTGGAGATGGCCCGGACGCCGTGCGCGGTCGGCGGCATGATCATCTGCTCGACCTGGGTCGGCCGGCCGGTCACGCCGAGCATGCGCGGCACCGAGTGGCCGTAGATGTCGGCGTCCAGCAGCCCGACCTTCTGGCCGGCCTGGGCCAGCGCCACGGCCAGGTTGACCGTGACCGAGGACTTGCCGACCCCGCCCTTGCCGCTGGCGATGGCGTACACCTTGGTCAGCGAGCCCGGCTGGGCGAACGGGATCTCCCGCTCCTGCTTGCCGCCGCGCAGCTGGCTCTGCAGTTCGTGGCGCTGCTGCTCGCTCATCACGTCCAGGTCGACCTGGACCCGGCTGACGCCGGGCAGCCGGCTCACGGCGCCGGTGACGTCGCGGTTGATCGTGTCCCGCAGCGGACAGCCCGCCACCGTCAGCCAGATGCCGACCCGCACGGTCCCGTCGGCCGCGACCTGCACGTCCTTGACCATGCCCAGCTCGGTGATCGGGCGGTGGATCTCGGGGTCGTTGACACTGGCCAGGGCCTCGGTTACCTGCTCTGCGGTGGGGGGTGACACGACCCCCAGGCCCGGCTCGGGTGCTGCTGCTGTGGACATGCCCCCATGCTACGGGGCGTCGCGAGCCGCCCGTTCACGCCCTTCGGCCGGGCGCGTAGGCTCCGGTCCGTGACCAACAGCGCCGTCACGAACAGCGCGGCCCGCGCGGGCCGGCCCCGGCGGACCTGCCTGGCCGTGCCGGGCAGCAGCCCGCGGTTCATCGCCAAGGCCCGCGGGCTGCCGGTGGACGAGGTGTTCCTGGACCTGGAGGACGCGGTCGCGCCGGCCCGCAAGGCGGACGCCAGGGCGGCGGTCGGGCAGGCCCTGCGCGAGGGCGGCTGGGGGACGACGACCCGGGCGGTCCGGGTCAACGACGTCACCACGGGCTGGGCCCACCGGGACGTGATCGAGGTCGCCGAGCGGGCCGGGGACGCGCTGGACGTCATCGTGCTGCCCAAGGTCACCGGCCCGGAGCACGTGACCTGGCTGGACCTGCTGCTGGGCCAGGTCGAGCGCGACCTGGGCTACCCGGCCGGGCGGATCGGCATCGAGGCTCAGATCGAGGATGCCCGCGGCCTGGCCGAGGTGGACCGGATCGCCGCGGCCTCGCCCCGGCTGGAGGCGCTGGTGTTCGGGCCGGCCGACTTCATGGCCAGCCTGGGCATGCGCTCGCTGGAGATCGGGGCCCAGCCCGCCGGGTACGCCGGCGGCGACGCGTTCCACTACCCGCTGCTGCGCATCCTGGTCGCCGCCCGTGCTCACGGCCTGCAGGCCATCGACGGGCCGTACGCGGCCATCCACGACACCGACGGGCTGCGCCGGGCGGCCGCGAGCGTGGCCGCGCTCGGCTACGACGGCAAGTGGGTGCTGCATCCCGGTCAGGTCGACGCCGTCAACGCCGAGTTCTCCCCGGTCCAGCCGGACTACGACCGGGCCGAGCTGATCCTGGACGCCTACGAGTACCACACCACGGTCGCCGGGCGCGGGGCCGCCATGCTCGACGGCGAGATGATCGACGAGGCCTCGCGCAAGCTGGCCCTGGTCGCCGCGGCCCGCGGCCGCGCGGCGGGCCTGCGCCGGACGACGTCCTTCGAGCCGCCGGCCGGGTAACGGGCAGCCGACATAGCCGGCCGCCGCGGAACCACCTTGTTAAGGATATTGCTAGGTCAGCACGGCCCAGGAGCGCAGCGCGTCCAGCAGCCCGGCGGTGAGCTGGCCGCCCGCGTCCATGGCGGCCGCCTCGTCCGGCGTGACCCACCGCGCGTCGGCGGCGTCGTCGCCCGCGGCGAGCGCGCCGCCGGTGACGAACGCCTCGTAGTCCCGGATGTCCACCACGGCCCCGGCCAGCCCCGGCCGCTGCACGGCACCCAGCAGCGGGCCGCAGGTGACGGCCAGGCTGGTCTCCTCGAGCACCTCCCGGACCACGGCCTGCTCGTCGGTCTCGCCCGGCTCGATGCGGCCGCCGGGCACCGACCAGAGCCCGGCGCCCGGCTCATTGCGCCGCCTGATCAGCAGCAGCCGGCCGGACTGGTCCTTGATGATCGCCCCGACGCAGGGGATTCGCGGCCTGGTCACAGCACGTTCGTTTACCACAGCGGACCAGCGAGCAGGTAGCCAGGGTGGGGAGAAGCAGGCTGGGAACGGGCCGCGTGGGGATAAGCAGGGCAGGGAGAAACCGGGGCCGCCGATGAGCACGAAGGCCGCTCTGACCTGCCCGCGCTGCGACGCCAGCCTGCGCGGGCCCACCATCTGGTCCAGCGCCTGGCACTGCGAGCAGCACGGCGAGGTGCACCCGCTGCGCCCCGCGCTGAGCCCGTCCAGGGCCGGGCTCGACGGGCTGCTGCGCCGGGCCATGGTGCCGGTGTGGCTGCCGTGGCCGCTGCCGCGGGGCTGGCTGGTCACCGGCTTCGCCGGGGTCGGCGACGAGCGCACCGGCACCCAGGGCTGCGCGGTGGCCCTGTCGGGACCGAGCCCGGTGGGCGGGCCCGGCGAGATGATGCTGATCTCGGAGTGCCCGAGGGTCGGCCTGGGGGCCCGGTTCGCCGGGCTGGCCGGACCCGATCCCTGGGCGGCATTCCCGGTCGGCCAGCCGGACTCCGGCGTGCGGTTCAACCACCACGAGTTCCCGTTGTGGCACGTGGAGGCGCCCGGCCGGGCCGCGTTCGCGGGCGAGGTCATGGGCACCTGGCTGTGGCTGGTGATGTGGCCGGACACCGCGGGCGTCCTCCTCGTCGAGTCGCTGCCTGTGCGCGACCTGCGCGACCCCGGCCCGGAGGTGGACCTGCCGTTCGGGGCGCCGTCACCGCACCTGCCCGGCTAGTGTCGCTGCGTGGTCCTTCACGCCGATCTGCACAGCCACAGCAACGCCTCCGACGGCACGACGCCTCCGGCCGACGTGATGGCCAGGGCGGCCGCCGCGGGCCTGGACGTCATCGCGCTGACCGACCACGACACGGTGGCCGGGCACGCCGAGGCGGCGGCCGCGCTGCAGCCCGGCCTGACCCTGCTGCCGGGCATTGAGCTGTCCTGCCGGCTCGACGGCCACAGCGTGCACATGCTGGCCTACCTGTTCGACCCGGCCAACGCGGAGCTGGCCGCCGAGCTGGCCGCGATCAGGGACAGCCGGGTCGGCCGGGCCCGCGCGATGGTGGCCCGGCTGGCCGAGCTGGGCGTCCCGGTGACCTGGGAGCAGGTCAGCGACATCGCCGGCGGCGGCGTCGTGGGCCGGCCGCATATCGCCAGGGCGCTGGCCGCGGCCGGGGTGGTCGCGACCCCGGCCGACGCGTTCGGCCCGGACTGGATCGGCGCCGGCGGCCAGGCCTACGTGTCCCGGTACGCGCTGGACCCCAGCCACGCCATCGCGCTGGTCCGGGCGGCGGGCGGAGTGACGGTCCTGGCCCATCCGCGCGGCGCGGGCCGCGGCTGGGCGATTCCCGACGAGGTGATCGCCGGCCTGGCCGCGGCCGGGCTGACCGGCATCGAGATCAACCATCCCCAGCAAGATGATGAACAAAGGCAGCGTCTGCGGGCCCTGGCCCGCGGGCTCGGCCTGGTGCCGTCGGGCGGCAGCGACGACCACGGGGAGCTGACCGGGTTCCGGATCGGGGTCGAGCAGGCGCCGGCGGGCAGTTACCCGGCGCTGATCGAGCAGGCCACCGGCGCCGTCCCGGTCAGCGGTCCGGTCAGCGGCTGACGGCCGTGGCTGACCGCGGCGCCGGATCCGCCCGTAATGAGAGCGGGTCCCACTATCGTGGGCGCACAGCTTTCTTAAGCACTGGAGGGAAATCCTGATGGATGCGCGGATCGAGGGGGTCACCGCCGCCGCCAATACCTGGGTCGTGGGTGACGACGAGGAAGTCATCGTCATCGATCCCGGCACCGACGCCGAGGCCGTGCTCAAGACCGTCGGCGAGCGGGAGATCCTCGCCGTGATCTGCACCCACGGGCACGCCGGCCACGTCTCCGCGGCCGTCGAGGTGGCCGGCCGGGACGAGGCGCCGGTGGCCCTGCACGCGGCCGACCTGATGGCCTGGCGCGAGGTGCACGACGATGACCCGGACATCCGGATGGAGGACGGCGGCGCCTTCGACGTGGCCGACGCCCGGCTGGAGGTGCTGCACGCGCCGGGCCACAGTCCCGGCTCGGTCTGCCTGTACAGCGAGGATCTGGCCGCGGTGTTCACCGGCGACGCCATGACCAAGCGGGGCCCGGTGGCCCGCGAGGACGGCTACCCCGACTTCCCGCGCCAGCTCAGCTCGATCGGCGGCCAGATACTCACGCTGCCGCATGAGACCCGGGTGCTGCCGGGCCACGGCGACGAGCTGACGGTGGGCTACGCCGAGCAGCGCTTCAACGGCTGGGCCGCCGCCGGTCCCGACGGCGCCTCCGGCGCGGGCGGCGTGGCGGGCCTGGGCGGCGGGGCCGACGACCCGGACGAGTAGGCGCGCCCGTGGAGCAGCTTCAGCTCGACGGCATGCCCCGCCGCCTGTACTCGTGCACCCCGACGAGGCTCAGCACCTGGCTGGACTGCCCGCGCCGGTACCGGATGACCTACCTGGACCGGCCCGCCCCGCCCAAGGGCCCGCCCTGGGCCCACAACAGCCTCGGCGCCAGCGTGCACAACGCGCTGGCCGCCTGGTGGCGGCTGGCCCGGCCCGGCCGCACCGTCACCGCCGCGGGTGACCTGCTGGACTCCGGCTGGCTGACCGATGGCTACGCCAGCGACGCGCAGTCGGCCGAGTACCGGCAGCGCAGCCGGACCATGGTCGAGGGGTACGTGACCGGCCTGGACCCCGATCGCGAGCCGCTCGGCGTGGAGCGGACGGTGGGCACCAGGACGGAGCAGATCGCCGTGTCCGGCCGCATCGACCGGCTGGACGGACGGCCCGGCGGCGACGGGTCGGAGGCCCTGGTCGTCGTGGACTACAAGGCCGGCCGTTACGTCCCGACCGTCGACGACGCCCGCAGCTCGCTGGCACTGGCCCTGTACGCACTGGCCGCGCAGCGCGTGCTGCGCCGCCCCTGCCGCCGGGTCGAGCTGCACCACCTGCCCAGCCGCCAGGTGCTGGCCTGGGAGCACACCCCCGAGGCGCTGGCCCGGCAGCTGGGGCGGGCCGAGGACATCGCGCAGGAGTGCGCGGCGGCCGACGCGGAGTACCGGGAGCAGGGACCGGCGGCCGAGGTGTTCGAGGCCCGGACGGGGCCGCAGTGCGCGTGGTGCGACTTCCGCGCCCACTGCCCCGAGGGCCGCGCGGCGACCGAGTCCCGGCTGCCCTGGGACGGCCTGGCGCCGCGCGCCGCGACGCCCGTCTAGCCGTCCGGTCTTGCCATCCGGTCTTGCCGTCCTGGCCGTCCGGTCCCGGCTAGTCCTGGGCCGGGGCGGGCCGGCGGCGCTCGGCCTTGCCCTCGGTCGCGTTCCAGAAGGTCGTCAGCGCCCGGCCCGTGGTGTCGGGCGCCTCGATCGCCGGGGAGTGCGCGGCGGCCGGGATGCAGGCGCGCTCGGCCCCCAGCCGCTTGGCCATCCGGTCCTGGGCCGCCGGCGACCAGGCGTCGTCGTTCTCGCCGTAGATGACCAGCACCGGAAGCTGCACGGCCCCGGAGGGCTTGACGGGCCGCGACAGCGCGGCCAGTTCCTCGGTGCGGTCGGGCCACTCGAGCAGCCGCCGGGCCATCTCGAACAGGCCGATGGGGCAGGCGCGCAGGGTGCGCTCGCGCAGGAACGCGATGATCCGCTCGTCGGTGCCGGCCGCCCTGGCCTCGGGCTCCAGCCGCTCCCGCCACACCCGCTGGACCAGCGCGGCCAGCGCGTCGCGGTCGTCCCGGTCCGGGGCGCCGGGCTGGTCGAGCAGGGCCAGCGTCTGGCGCAGGCCGGCCGCCTTCCGCCCGCCGATCGCGCCGGGTCCGGAGCCGATCAGGGTGAGCGACAAGATCCGGCCCGTGCCCAGCAGCGCGGCGCTGCAGGCGATCAGGCCGCCCATCGAGTGACCAACCAGGTGCACGCCGCCGGCCTGTGCTCCGCTGTCGGTGTGCGCTGGGCTGCCGGTGTGCGCTGCGCCGCCGATTTGCGTTCCGCCGCCGGCCTGGCTGACCGATTCGGCCATGGCCAGCACGTCGGCGGCTAGCTGATCGGGGGCGTAGCCGCTGCGGTCGGAGGCCGGAGCGCTCTGGTACTGCCCGCGCAGGTCCATGGCGACCACCGTGCGACCCGCCGTGGCCAGCGGCTCGAGCACGGGCAGGAAGTCTTCCTTGCTGCCGGTGTAGCCGGGGACCAGCAGGGCCGGCCGGCGCTCACAGACGCCGTGACCCGGCTGGGCCTCCAGTATGGCGAAGCCGCCGCGCTCCGTTCTCGCGGTGCCCGACCGGACCCGGTCGGGCATCTTCAGGGACCTGGGAGTGCTCACGTGGCGGCAGCCTATCGATGATCTCCCTGGAACCTAAGCGCTATCCGCCGGGCTGCCGTTCGGCGCGCCGCCCGGACCCTGCGGGCTCAGGCTCCCGGCCGGGGCACGGTCGGCGCCCCCGGTGGCCGGGCTGTCCGCGGTCCCGGGGGCGGTCCCTGCGGCGGCCCCGGCGGCGGTCCCGGAC
>JBOHCO010000552.1:0-4332 GCA_050698895.1 Streptosporangiaceae bacterium | reverse complement strand
CTCACCAGCGTGTTGACCGTGCCGAGGTCAATCGCCACACCTGGCCGCAACCTCATTCACACCCGCCTTTACCCGGAATCCCGACACCCCTTCCCAGTATGTCGGTCCTCATTCGGGCGGGGCGGGTTAGGGGACGACGATGACAGGGAAAGTCGTGCGGGCGGGGATCCATCGAAGCCGACGACCGCGTGCACGGGCGTCGCGGGCGACTCGCCGATCGTCCCGGCCGTCTGCTCCGGCACCCGCGCCGCGGACCTGGCCGCGCATTTCGGGCTGGACAAGTCCACCCCCGAGCGGTGCGGTGCTGCTGGCCCAGTGGCTGGCCGACTGGGACGACGCCGACATTGCGACGCTGGGCGGGCTGATGGGGCGCTTCAACGCCAGCACCGTGCAGGTCACAGGCCCCGGCCCGGCGCCGGACTCAGCCCCGGATTAGCCGCGGGGCACAGCGGGAAGACTGCGGCGGGACGCTGGTGGCCTTTGTTACGGAGAGAAATCCGGGGCGGAATGGAGCGCGAGGCTCGAATCTCGGCCAAGGTGGAGCACGCCAGGGGGGTCGAGCGAATCCTCCAGCTGCTGGGCTGGTCCGTGGCCGTGCTCGGCGTGGCCGGGGTCGTCATCTTCACGATCCTGTGGATCCTCGGCGACCTCAGCGCCGAGCAGGGCATCAGCCTCATCCTGGGCACCTCGCTGGCGACCGTGCTGTCGGGGGC
Source organism: Streptosporangiaceae bacterium (assembly GCA_050698895.1). Taxonomy (GTDB): domain Bacteria; phylum Actinomycetota; class Actinomycetes; order Streptosporangiales; family Streptosporangiaceae; genus DASUBV01. Next base: position 3,619 of record JBOHCO010000552.1, on the reverse strand, counting down.
AACGGCCTACGGGTCGGGCGTGAACGTGGGGCTCGGCGCGGAGCGGCTTGAGCTCGCGGCCCGGGCCGCCCCGCCGCCCGGGCGGCGGGGCTGATGGACGATAGGCGCATGCCCAGGCTGCTGGTCGTTCACCACACGCCGTCGCCGGCGGTGCAGGAGATGTTCGAGGCCGCGGTGAGCGGCGCGCGGACGGACGAGATCGAGGGCATCGAGGTCGTGATCAGGCCGGCCCTGACGGCGGGGGCGGCGGACGTGCTGGAGGCCGACGGCTACCTGCTCGGCACCCCGGCCAACATCGGTTACATGTCCGGGGCGCTCAAGCACTTCTTCGACGGGATCTACTACCCGTGCCTGGAGGCGACCCAGCGGCGGCCGTACGGCCTGTACGTGCACGGCGGGCAGGACACCGGCGGCGCAGTGCGCGCGGTCGAGTCGATCACCGGCGCCCTGCGCTGGCGCGCCATCCGGCCGCCGGTCTGCGTGACCGGCCCGCCGGGCCGGGCCGACCTGGAGGCCTGCTGGGAGCTGGGCGCGCTGCTGGCCGCCGAGATCGCCGGCTGACGCTCGGGTCGGCCTCCGGCCGGACTTAGGCCGTCGCGTCGAGCCACTCCGCGAACGTCGGGCCGCCGAGGACGGCGCCGGGCCCGGGCAGCAGACCGCCGCTCTCGTACAGGTCGGCATCGGGGTCAGCGTCGTTGCGGACCGCCTCGACCTTGGCCGGATGACCCCGCCGCTCGGTCAGCAGCGTGGCCATCTCGGGCAGGTACTCGACCCGCGGCCCGGCCACCTCCAGGTAGCGGTCGTGGCCCAGGCCCGGCTGGGCCACCATGTCGGCCAGCGTCTCGGCCACCTTCCGGGCCGCGACGAGCTGGGTGCGCATCCGCGGCACGTAGGCCACGTCACCCTGGGTTCCCCAGTCCGTCAGCTGCGAGACGAACTCGTGGAACTGCGCGGCGCGCAGGATGCGGGCCGGGATCGGCCCGTCCAGCGCGGCCTGCTCGTGCGCCTGCTGGGCCAGGCCGTAACCGCCGGCGGTGCGGTCGGTTCCGATGATGGACATGACGATCAGCTGCTCGGCCCCGGCCTGCTGGCCCGCCTCGTGCAGGTTGCGGACGGCGGTGGTGAAGAACTCGGTGGCCGGATCCTGCTCAGCTGAGGGTCCGGTGGCGGCGTCGATGATGAGTCCGACGCCTTCGAGGGCGGCGGCGAGCCCGCTGCCGGTGATCACGTCGACGCCCTGGCTCCGTGACATGGGCACGACGCCGTATCCGCGCTCGGCGAGTACGTCGACAACGTGGTGTCCCACCCGGCCGGTGGCCCCGGCGACGGCGATCTTGACTGGTTCTGGCATGACTACTCCCCGTGGACTGATCTGAGCGGCCGCGTGGTCGCCGACCTAAGGCTTCGACCCCTTGCGATCTGGGAATGTGACAACCTGTCGGCAGTCTTCACTGGGTGGCTGCGACATCGGATTTCCCGCGGACGACACGCCGGGTCGGCCGATCGGGTGCGCCGTTCGGCTTCCGCACACTACGATCCTTGCGTGCCCGCAGGGAGGCTCGTCGACGCCTGCGGAATGTGCGCGCCCGCAGGCAGGTTTGACGACGCCGGCGAGGTCTTTCCGAGAATGCTACCCGTAAGAGAGCGTGATCAAATGCGGCTATTCAATGCGCCGGGGAAAATGAGATACTATCGTTCACATGATGTCGCGATAACGGATGTTAGCGACGCGTCGTGGACGAAGAGCTCATTTAGCAGCATGAACGGAAATTGCCTGGAGATAAGTCGGCTAACAGCCGATCGTATTGGCGTTCGTGACACCAAGGATGGCGGCAGCGGGCCCGTCCTCTTCTTCACGGGCGCGGAGTGGAGCGCTTTTCTGGCTGGGGCCAGGGAAGGCCAGTTCGACAACATCTGACGACCTGGCCGCTCTAGTGCGGCCAGTTCAGCCCCAGGTCTCGCGGGCCATCCTGGCCAGAACGTCGCGCGAGGCCTGGGGGCTAAGAGAGTTGTCGCGGAGTGCACCAAAGACGACCCGATACGTATTCACGTCTTCCTCGGATTCGACGAATGTCGTGCCCTGAAGATGTTCGACTGCGACTGCATCGGAGCGGGGAACGCCGTGGATCCGCTGGAACTTGAAATAGTCGAAGGCACCTGTTCCGACGACCTGACTTCCTGCTAGCGCCAGTATCCGCAGCTCGATGTTGGGGCGGTCGGATACCTCCGCTAGATGAGTAAGCTGCGCGCTCATGATTCGCCGCTCAGCGAAACCTCGCAGCAAAACTGACTCGTCAATGACAAAGCGCAGGTCGAGCTGGGGCACACGGCTGAGGACACGCTGTCGTATTCGCAAGGTCTCCACGCGCCGTTCCACCTCGGCAGTCGGCCTGGCCAGTATCACTGGCCAGAGCTGTACTACGGCTCGAGCGTAATCCTCGGTTTGCAGCAAACCAGGCACCAGTTGCGGCTCCCAGTTCCACACCGTCTCGGCCTCGGACTCGGCGTCCACGATCCCGAAATGACCGGCCGGGACCTCTCCTTCAAGTACCTCCAGCAGACCCGCTTCACGGGACTCCTGAGCCAGCGCCACCAGCTCGGCTCGACGTGGGCTGGGGACCTCATAGAGGGCCAGGAGCCCGTCCAGGTCCTCGATCTTGACCCGGGCCTGGCCGTTCTCGATGCGGGAGAGCTTGGCTTCGCTCCACCCGAATCGGGTGGATACGTCCTTGCCGGTGAGGCGGACGCGGCGGCGGAGTCGGCGTAGTTCGTCGGCCAGCCGACGCTGGCGTGCGGCCGAACTACCGTAGTCCGACACCCGCGCGGCTCCTTCCGGTTCCGCTGCCATTCAGAAGTGTGCGGATGGTGTTACTGATTAAGAGCTTAGAGACGGCAGAGCCCAGTGGGAAGGTCCGCGGGGTGAACTTCCGGCGTAACTTTACTATGACCTTGCGCTGAGGGGCTGGTTTGTCGTTCACTCAAAGGTGAGGGGCAAAGGAGAAGACCCCATGATCAATAAGCGGGGCGGCCAGGATGTCGCCCCGCTTTGTGCCTTTGCCCCAGGCCGTATCGACCTTCCAGTCCGGCCGAAACAGTTCCCGAGCGCACGCGGACCCCCGCCGACTCTGGGAACTGATGAATTACCCCGTCAACAACAAAGCTGGGCCAGGCGGTGAGGCCGCGCTAGCCCAGCTGTTGACGAATCCCGACCGGATGACAGTGGAAGGAACTCAACATGAACGAGGCTACGCCAGTGGCCGCTCGATGCAAGAGCCAGGGCAAATTTTGTCTGGGATCGGACCGGATGACGCGGTCGCGTCGATCGAGTGGCGGGGGTGGTCGGCCGTGGACTACATCGACATCCTGCTGATCATCTCGGCATCGCTCATCACCTGGTGCTGGACGGCGGTGCGATGGCGCAGCCGGACTCACGCCCAGGATCACGCCTGGCGCCGAGACCGGGCTGAGCTGCTGGCCCGGATGACCCACATGCAGGATGTCGCGGCCCGAGCCCGGGTCCATACGGCCCAGGTCACCAAGGCCACGGCGGAATGGTCGGCGGGCTACAAGCAGGGCTGCGCCGACATGATCAAGGCCATGGCCGCGCTCCGGGCCGGGG
>JBOHCO010000551.1:0-2003 GCA_050698895.1 Streptosporangiaceae bacterium | reverse complement strand
GCACCCGGATGTCCACGGCACGGGCGATACCGACGCGTTCGTGGCGGCAAAGCAGGCCTACGACATCCTGGCCGATCCGACGAAGCGAGCGGCGTACGACCGTCTGGCGAGACAGGCGGCGAACGAGGTGCCAGAGGGCGTGGTGGCAGAGGGAGGGGCGGCAGAGGGCGGGGTGGCGGAACCGGCCGTCATGGCCGCACGGAGGGCGCCAGCGGAGCCGCGGATCAGGCAGCGGACCGGCGGCGGGGCCGGGCAGCGCCGGACGGCGCCCGGCGACACCCGGATCTTGCAGTGCCGCCAGGGCGGCGGGACCGGGGTCAGGGCCGGGCAGCACCGCACCGTGACCGGGCCACCGTGCCGGACCAGGACCGGGGCCGGGCAGCAGCCCGCCACGACCTGGCGGCCGTGGCGCGGCGGCACCGGACCCAGGCAGCACCTCACGGTCATCGAGTAGCCAGGCCGGCGCACCACGATCGTCGGACAGCACCGGCCGCGCTCCCGGACACTGCCCCTGGCCGGGATCCGGATCTCGCAGCCCCGGCCGCCCCGGCCGGCCTGGCTGGCCTGCACGGCCGCATGGCCGGCGGCGGCCGGGGCCGCGCTGGCCGGGCCGGCCGTGGTGAGCAGTCCCGCCCCGACGGCGATGCCGAGGCCGGCGCTGAGGACGGCTGCCTGACGCAGCCGCAGCCGCAATTCGCGGCGCAGGTTAGTTAGCATTCAATTTCCCTTCCGTCGATTAACGCCGTAAGGAAACCTAGGCGGCGGCGCTGAAATACCTGAGGGAAGAATGCAAGAGTTGAATGTGAGTTAGCGTTCGCACGAAATTCACATCTATAACAGAAGTTATTTCCAGCTAGCGACGTAGCCGCAGGTCAGCGGCCCGGCCTGGGTCAGCGGGGCAGTATGCCGGGATTCAGCGTGCCGACCGGGTCAAACGCAATCCGGATCCGGGCGAAAAGCGCCTGCTCGGCCGGCGAGCGGGCCAGGTCCAGCCAGCGCCCCTTGAGCACGCCGATACCGTGCTCGGCCGAGATCGACCCGCCCAGGGCGGCCACCAGGCCCAGGACGGCGTCCTCGTGGCGGCCGTCGGCGGGCCCGGCGGGCACCAGGTTGACCTGTACGTTGCCGTCCGCGACGTGGCCGTAGATGATGACCGTCGCACCGGGATCGACCGCGGTGACCGCGCCGGTCACCTCGCTGGCCAGCGTCACCCACTGGCTGGCGGGCACGGCCACGTCCAGCTTGATCGGCACGCCCGCGAACCCGGCCGCCTCCGGGCTGCGCTCCCGGTAAGCCCACAGCGCGGCCCGGTCGGCGGGCTCGGTGGCCACCGCCGCGGGCCGGTCGCCGATGAGCTCGGCCAGGTCCTCCAGCGCGCCCCGCCCGTCCGCCTCGAGCAGCAGGTAGGCCGGCCCGCCGGCGGGCCCGGCCGCAGAATCCAGCGGCGGGTCGAAGGCCGGCGGCCGCAGGCCCGTGTGCCGGATGAGGAGGTCCAGGCCATCGCGGGTGAGGAACTCGGCCGACAGCAGGCCGGGCACCGCGGTCAGCGCCCGCCGGGCCAGTTCGTGCACCTCGGCCAGCCCGCTCAGGGCGGTGAGGGCGGTGACCGGGTCGCGCGGTCGCGGCACCAGCTGGAGGCGGGCGCGGGTGACCACCGCCAGCGTGCCTTCCGAGCCGGCCAGCAGACCGGGATAGTCATAGCCGGTGTTGTCCTTGACCAGCCCGGACAGGTGGGACACCACCGTGCCATCGGACAGCACCGCCTCGACCCCGCGCAGCTGGGCCCGCATCGGGCCGTAGCGCAGGACCCGCAGCCCGCCGGCGTTGGTGGCGATGGCGCCGCCGACCGTCGCGCTGTCCCGGCTGGCGATCAGGATGCCCAGGTCCAGGTCGGGGCGGGCGGCGCCGACCCGGGCCAGCGTGACCCCGGCCGCGGCGGTGACATGGCGGGCGTCAAGGTCGACCGGGCCCAGCTCGGTCAGCCGGGTCAGGCTGAGTACCAC
>JBOHCO010000550.1:0-2897 GCA_050698895.1 Streptosporangiaceae bacterium | reverse complement strand
GCCAGCCAGCGCCGCCCGCGGCGGGGCACCGGCAGGCCGGCCAGCCGGCGGCGGGGGGCCAGGCCCGGCTGGGCCAGCGGGCGGAGCATGCCGGCCTGGGTGCGGGCCGCTTCCCTGGCCAGGTCCCGGCGCAGCCGGTCCTCAACGTCGGTGGGTGTCATCGGTCAGTCCTCCCGGATCGCGCGGGCCAGCGCGGCCAGGCCGCGGGTAGCCGTGGAGCGGACGGCGCTCGGGCTGATGCCGAGGGTGCCGGAGATCTCTGCGACGTCCAGGTCGGCGTAGTAGCGCAGGACGAGCACCTCGCGCTGACGGCGCGGCAGGGCGCGCAGGGCGGCCATCATGGCGTCGTGCTCGGCCGCGGCCGCCATGGTGTCAGCCTGGGTCTCCCCCGCGGCCAGCACCGGCGAGTACCGCCGGGCCACCGCGCCGCGGCGGTGCACCGTGCGGCAGCCGTTCAGCACGCTGGACCGCGCGCAGGCCAGGATGCTGGCCTCGTCGCGCAGCCGGCTCCAGCGCCGGTGCAGCTGCTCGAACGCGTCCTGGACGATGTCCTCCGCCGTGGCCAGGTCGCCCACCATGAGCCGGGCCAGCCGGACCAGCTCCAGGTGGTGGGTCCGGAACAAGGCGGTGACGGCCACGCTCGCGTCGCGCGTGGCCGGCGCGCGAGGCGCGCCCGCGATCAGCTCAGCGTATTCTGCGTTCACGGCTCACAGCCGCATGCCGGGGGCGCAGCGCTGCGCCCGCCGTACCGGTAATGTCTGCGGGCATGCCAGATACGCAGTTCCCCGCCGCCGCGCTCCCGGCCGCCGCGGCCGCCCGGGTTCATGTCATCCACCCGGGATATGCCCGCGAGGCGGACGGCCAGGAGCACGTCGGCGGGACCGTCACGCTGATCATCGACGGTGACTCGGTGATCGTCGTCGACCCCGGCATGGTGGCCTCCCGCGACGGGCTGCTGGCCGCGGCCGCCGAGCACGGGGTCACCCCCGGCGCCGTGACGGACGTGGTGTTCAGCCATCATCACCCCGACCACACGGTCAGCGCCGCCCTGTTCCCGGCCGCGCGGATTCACGACCACTGGGCGATCTACGACGGTGACGTCTGGATCAGCCGCGAGGCCGAGGGCTTCGAGCTGAGCCCGTCGGTCCGGCTGCTGGCCACGCCGGGCCACACCAGCGAGGACATCACCACGCTGGCGGCCACGCCGGACGGGGTGCACGCCTGCACGCACGCCTGGTGGGAGGCGGGCGGCCCGACGCCCGACCCGCTGGGCAGCGACCAGCAGGCGCTGGCCGTCAGCCGGGCCCGGATCCTGTCCGTGGCCTCGGTCATCATTCCCGGCCACGGCCCGGCGTTCGTGCCCGGCGCCGCCACCCCGCGCTGAGCCGGCGCCGGCCTGGGCCGAGCCACCCCGCCGCTCAGGCCGCGTCGCCCCTGATCGAGAACGCCGACAGCTTCCTGGTGCAGATGACCAGCGCCGCGACGGTCACGATCAGGGCCATCACGACCGCGGTGGTCAGGGTCAGATGCGCGCGAAGGGCCTTGTTAATGGCGATGGAATTGGCGATGGACAGCGAGTACTGGCTGGCCGAGAGCAGGCCGACCCCGGGCACCAGGTTGGCCAGCAGCCCCTCCCAGACCAGCAGGTAGAGCAGGCCGATGGCGATGGCCCTGGTGGTCAGCACCGAGAGCATCACGAACAGGGCGTTGTAGATCACCGAGGCGGCCAGCGCCCCGGCCAGCAGGCCGATGGCCAGGCGGCTGCCCGGCCCGGCGGCGATGGACGCCCCCAGGTACTCCGGGATGGCCCCGAACAAGATCGTCAGCGTGGCCGCGACCAGGAACTTGCTCAGCACCACCTGGGACCGGGGCACGGGCGTGGCCAGCAGGTGCACCACGCTGCCGTCGTCGATCTCCGCGCCCAGCACGCTGGTGCCGATGATCAGCGAGGTCAGCGGCAGCACGATGGTGAAGCCGAAGTCGCTGAGGAACTCCGGCCGCCACGACCCGCCGCTGGCGGTGGCGGCCAGCAGGGCGGCGACGGCGATCAGCACGACGCCGGGCACGGCGAACAGCAGCGCCCGCCGGCGGCCCATGGTGGCGCGGAATGTCACCGAGACGATGACGCCGTTGATGAGACCGGACATGACCTCGACAGTGCTCCTTAGGACGCGAGCAGGTAGGCGAACACGCTCTCCAGCGACTCGTCGGCGGGCAGCAGTTCCCGCAGCGCGATGCCGTGCTCGCGGGTCAGGCCCGCGACCTGCCGGGTGAACGCGTAGTAGTCCAGGGCGCGGACCTGCAGCCCGCGGGCGGTGAGCTCGACCCCGCTGACCGCCGGGCTGCCGATCAGCGCCGCGCCCAGCCGCCGGTCGTCCGAGGAGCGGACCAGGAACACGTGCGGCCGGCTGGTCATCAGCCGCCGGATGGCGCGGAAGTCGCCCGAGGCGGCCAGCCGCCCGCCCACGATGACCTGGATGGTGCCCGACAGCCGCTCGACCTCCTCCAGGATGTGCGAGCTGAGCAGGATGACCCGGCCCTGCTGGCCCTCGGCGTGCAGCAGGTCCATCATGTGCAGCCGCTGCCGCGGGTCCATGCCGTTGAACGGCTCGTCGAGCAGCAGCACCTCGGGGTCGTGCACCAGCGCGGCGGCGACCTTGATCCGCTGCCGCATGCCCTTGGAGTAGGTCGAGATCCGCCGGTCCTCGGCGTCGGCCATGTCCAGCCGCCCGATGGCCTGCCGGGCCGCCGCGCCGGGGTCGGGCAGCCGGTGCAGCCGGGCCGTGGCCAGCACGAACTCGGCCCCGGTCAGGAACGAGTACACCGAGTCGCGCTCGGGCACCAGGCCGACCTTCTTGAACAGCCCCGGGTTGCGCCAGCTCGGCTCCCCGGCCACG
>JBOHCO010000549.1:0-2948 GCA_050698895.1 Streptosporangiaceae bacterium | reverse complement strand
GCAGGTCGTAGCGATCGGCGACCTTGTCGAACATCGCCGAGACCTCGGCCGGCTTGCGGTCCAGCTGCGCTCGAGTCATGCCGTCAGCCTGGCACAGCCGCCGCCCGCCCGGCGCCCGCCCGGCGGGCCCGCACCGGCACAGCTCGGCCGGGCCGCTGCCCCGCTTCGCCGAGCATCGCCCGATCCGGCGAATTGCGGCCGTATTGCCACCGTATTTAGTCACTTCTTTATGACATGTGCTTATATTAATTGCCGCCCGGTCAAATCATTTTTGGATTCAGGTAAACCTGCCTCGCGGGCAATACGTCTCCCGATACGTAGGACATCACGTGACCTGATCCGAATAGTCAAACTACTGAAGATTCGGGCCTATTCAGGCGAGAAAGGTGCATAGCCGGGATTAGCCCGGCTCGTTCCGAGGGAGAGAACATGCGCAAGACGATCATCGCGCTGGCGGCGGCTTCATCCCTGCTGGCGCTCGGGGCCACCGCGGCCCAGGCCGCCGTCAAGCCCAAGCCCAACGCCACCCCGGCCTGCGGAGCGCAGTGCATCGACATCTTCAGCCGGGTCCTCGGCCACCACACGATCCTGAACGCCTACGTGCCCGGTGACACGGGCGTCGGCGGCAAGGTCGGCCAGAAGCTGAACCTGAAGTTCGCCAGCAACAGCCACCCGAACGAGGACTTCACGCTGGCCGCCGACGGCACGGTCAGCCAGTTCTGCGGGACCGAGCTGGCGCCGACCTCGGTGGCCTGCATCCACTACGCGAGCAGCGAGGTGCTGGAGCTGAACTGGACGCCCTTCGGCAACGAGACCGACCTGTGCGCGGGCACCTCGGGCACGATCTTCAGCGGTGAGAACGTGACCCTGCAACAGTGCGGCGTCTACGAGGGCACGCTGTTCATCGTGGACTCGGACAACACCCAGCACGGCTACTCGCCGCTGATTGACGGCGCCAGCGCCAGCTTCAGCCATCCCGAGGTGGTCACGGTGGACCCGGGCACGGCGCACCCCACCAACCAGATCAAGGTGGAAACCGAGAACACGCTGACGGGGGGCGTCATCCCCGACTCGCAGCTGTTCCTCGGATTCCCCGGCCCCGTCGCGTAAAGCGGCGATAACGCCGGCGCCGGACCCGTCAGGGGCGTCCGGCACCGGCGTTCTCAGAGCAGTTCCGGCTGTTTCCACGCCTGGCCGAGCACGTGCTCGGCCAGGAACGCGAAAACCGTCTCGTACCAGACCGGCACGTCGCCGGGCTTGAGTATCCAGTGATTCTCGTCCGGGAAGTAAAGGAACTTCGCGGGCTTACCCAGGCGGGCCAGATCGGCCCAGAGCCGCAGGGCCTCGCCGACCGGCACCCGGTAGTCCTTGTCCCCGTGAATGACCAGCATCGGCGTACGGATGTCGGCCACGTGCAGGTGCGGAGAGCCGGCCAGGTAGCGCTCTGGCTCGGTGAGGGGATCACCGAAGGTGCGCCACCAGTAGGCCGGCCAGTCGGTCGTGGCCAGCATCTGGTCCAGCGCCCAGAGCCCGGCATGGCTCACGATCGCGGTGAACCGGTCGGTGTGGCCGGCGATCCAGTTGGCCATGTAGCCGCCGAACGAGCCGCCCATCATGGCCGTGCGGCTCGCATCGATGTCGGGTCGCCTGACCACGGCGTCGGTGATGGCCATGACGTCGGTGTACGGGGCGTCGCCCCAGGTGCCGTGGCCGCGCTGGATCATGTGCTGGCCGTATCCGGTGGACAGCGCCGGGTCGGGCAACAGCACCGCGTAGCCGCGGGCGGCCATGAGCCACGGGTTCCACCGCCAGGACCAGGCATTCCAGCTGGACACCGGGCCGCCGTGGACCCACAGCAGCAGCGGCGCGGGCGCCTCCGGCGAAGCTTCCTCCGGCAGCACCAGCCAGCCGCGGATGGGGGTCCCGTCGGCGGCGACGGCGCTCACCTCGTCCAGCCGCCCGGGCACGGTCAGCGTCCCGGCCGGGCTGGCCAGCTCGACCGGCCCGGCGGTTTCCGGCCCGCTCACGTCGAGCCGGACGGGCGCGGCCGGGGTGTCGATGGCGCTGCGCAGGGCGTACAGGTAGCGGCCGTCGGGCGACGGGCAGAGCTGCTCGTAGGCGCCGTCGTCGGGGGTGAGCCTGACCACCTCGCCGCCGGCCAGGTCGGCCCGGAACACCGGCCGCCGCCCCTGATCGTCGGCGGTGAAGTAGACCGAGCGCGAGTCCGGCGTCCAGACCGCCTCGGCCGGGCGGCGGTCGAAGCCGGGCAGCAGGTCGCGCGGCGCGGCCGGCTGGCCGTCACCCGAGCCTGCCGTCAGCGGCACGGTGACCAGCGTGACGTCGCCGGGCCGGTCGTAGGTGTCGTGCTCGGACCGCACGGCCAGGACCAGGGCGCCGTCCGGGGAGACCCGGGGCGCCTCGAAGTCGGCGTGGGCCGCCGTGATCAGGACCCGGCGGGTGCCAGGGGCCGGGCCCGCGGTGGTGTCCGCGGCCGCGTCCGTGCCGGTGTCCACGCCGGTGTCCAGGGCCACCACGTCGACGTGCCAGTCGCCGTCGGCCTCCTCGGTGATCCAGCTCGTGACCACGGCCGACCCGTCCGGCACCAGCTCGAACTCCGGCTCGTCGAGCGCGCGGCCCGCGTCCGGGGTCAGGTCGCGCGGCTCGGGGAGGTCGGCCGGGTCGGCGTCCTCGCCGGCCGGGACCGGCATGGTCAGCAGCCGCGACTGGTCGGGGCCGAGGTCGTGGTCCCAGTACCGGATGCGGCCGCCCTCGTGCAGGATCGCGCTGACCCCGGCGTCCGTGCGGGCCTGGCGTCGCGCGGCGTCGTCGCTGGCCGTGGCCGCGCCGGGCAGGACCGCGGCCAGGCAGGCCAGGACCGGGGCGTTCGAGGCCGTCGCCAGCGCCAGCACGCCGCCCGGCGGCGCGGCGATCCGGCGGGCCTCGCCGCC
>JBOHCO010000548.1:0-1025 GCA_050698895.1 Streptosporangiaceae bacterium | reverse complement strand
CGCCCGTGTTGGCGGCCGAGCCCATGACCGGCAGCACGTAGTGCTGCAGGGCGATCCCGGCCGGGACGCCGATCACCCCGGCGATCAGCCCGGTGCCGGCCACCCAGCACACCACCATGGCGATGGTCTGCCGCGGCGTCATCCCGACCGCCTTGAACACCCCGAGGTCGTGGACCCGCTCGCGGGTGCTCAGCACGATCGCGTTGAGCACGCCCAGCCCGGCGACCACGGCCAGCATCACGGTCAGGACGCCGATCAGGCCCAGCATCAGGTCGATGACCTGTGAGTCGCGGCCGTTGCGGCTGACGAAGTAGCTCGGCCCGAGGCGGCTGTCCAGCCCGGCCGCATAACTCTGCACCGAGGTACCCGGCCGGAGCCCGACGTCGAACTGATAGGGCTGGACCAGCCCGGGGCTGAGGCCGGCCAGCGTCTGGGCGCTGGTGATCAGCTCCACGCCGCGGTGCCGGGTGTCGAAGACCTGGCCGACGATCGTAACCGTCTCCTGCCGGCCGCCGTTCAGCAGGGTGACGGTCTGGCCGACCGACTTGCCGGTCGCCCACAGGAAGCCGCTCGGCACCACGACCTGGCCGGGGCGGGTGAACCAGTGCCCGCTGATCATCTCGTACCCGGTCCAGGCCGAGTGGCCGCTGAAGGCGGTCACCGGGACGTTCCCCGGCACGCCGGACACGCTGATCACCTGGTCGGTCTCCTCCGTGTAGCGCGCGGTGCCCGGCTGGCGGCGCAGCGCGGTCTCGACCGCGTGCCGCTGCGCGGCGGTGAGGCTGAACGCGTTCTGGGAGGCCGGGCTGATCTGGACCGCCTGGGCCGGGGCGTGCGACAGCCCGGTTACCACGTCGCTGAGCGAGCTGCTCAGCCCCACGGCGAAGGTGACCGCGGTCGCGCCCAGCAGCACCGAGGCCAGGGTGATCGCGGTCCGCGCGGGCCGGGCGAATGGCGCGGCCAGGCCGATGCTCACCGGCCGGGGCAGCCGGAGCCCGGCCAGCAGCCGGTGCGCGGCGTAGCCG